>NZ_DATBVQ010000134.1:0-12243 GCF_036515215.1 Flavobacterium sp. | reverse complement strand
CGTAGCAGCACTGGCAAATAATTTAGCAGAATAAGTTCCACTACTAGGTTCTGTAGTAATAGCATCGATAGCTCCGCCATTTTTATACACTGCCCAACCTGAAAAGTCTCCTGTTTCAAATCCACCATTTACAGCTATTTCGCCAGCTGCTGTACCACCACCGCCGTTACCTCCGCCAGAACCAGTACCATAAAATGTAAGGTCATCAAAATAATAAGTATCTGAATTTACACTTTCGAGATCAAAGAAAATTACTATTTTGTTAAATTTACCACTTGCACTGGCAGGGAAAGCAAAGGATAATTCTTCCCACTCACCTGTTTTAGTTCTAACTACTGGCACATCACCTGAGTTATTTCCTGGAGCTCCTATTTCCTCCAATTTCATCGTGATCTTTGTTCCTGCTTTAAGAGAATATACTTTTAATTTTAAACCAGAATGAGTAGTAAAATCTAATTTAGCATCTAAATTAATTTGAACATTATCCCAAGGATTAGCAGCTAAATTTGTTACTTTACCGACTTTGCATGAAGTATTTATACCTGTATCCGATTTTGGATTTGCTACCCAACTAAAATCGGCACCATCTTTAATAATGTTTGCTGTTTGATCAGTCTTAAAAGTTACATTTAAGTTTGCCGCAGTCATTGATTCAGCTGTTTCTGTCGTACAGGGGTCACCTCCTGTACCACCACCAGTACCTGTTCCATAAAATGTAATGTCATCAAAATAATAGGTGTTGGTATTTGCTGTCGCCAAATCAAAGATCAATACAATTTTGTCATATTTACCGCTGTGGGTAGCCGCGAAAGGAAAACTTATTTCTTCCCATTCATTGGTCTTAGTGGTAGTAACCTCTACCTCTGTGTTAATTCCAGCATTTGCCTTATCTTCTAGTTTCAGTAAAACTTTATATCCGGGTACAGAGGAGAATACTTTCATTTTCAAGCCCGAATGAGTGTTAAAATCCAATTTGCCATCTAAACTAATTTGATTGTTGTCCCATGGATTAGTTGCAGTCTTTGTAACCTTACCCACTTTACATGAGGCGTTTACTTCGCTGTCAGATTTAGGATTTGCTACCCATTGAAAATTGGCGCCGTCATTAACAATATTTGCAGTTTGGTCTGTCTTAAAAGTCACATTTAGGCTTGCTGCGCTAAGTGACTCAACCGTTTCTGCTGTACATACCACTTCGCCACCGCTGCCTCCTATCGTTATTATGTCCTCATAAGTAGCAGATGCTCCTGCAACATTTCTTATTGTTAAAACTACCGTATATGTACCATTGGCATAGGTTTTTATCGGATTAATTTCGGTAGAAGTCGTTTCGTCTCCAAAATCCCATGAATAATATTTAACATCAGTTGATGTGTTTATAAAAGTTACCGTTCCAGTAGCTGGATTTATAGTATGCGTAAATCCCGCAAAGATGTCAGGTAAATTGTCATCGCTGTTATCACACCCATTCAAGGATATAGTTAAGACCAATATTGCAATAATGGCCTTTGCGCTTTTAAGTAATTGTTTCATAATTGTTTATTTTATTAGTTTATTCTAGTTGTTTTTATATACTCTCACATAATCAACCAACATGGTTTGGGGGAAAACTGTCCCGCTATTAGGGGCACCTACAAAATTACCTCCAACAGCCAGATTAATAATGATATAGAACGGATGGTCAAAAACCCATTCGCCGTTTACACTAGCGGGTGTTATTTGATTATAAAGAACGTCATCCACATAGTAGTTTATGTATTCCGGTCCCCACTCAATGCCAAAAATGTGGAAGTCCGTATCAAAACGATCATTAACCAGGCTATAGCTTTTTGAAATCGACGTTGCACCAAAATAACCTGGACCATGCACTGTTCCCAAAACCTTAGTCGGTTCCTGTCCGCGATATTCCATAATGTCGATCTCACCGCATTTTGGCCAGCCCACTTCATCAATATTGGCTCCTAATAGCCAAAAAGCGGGCCATATGCCCTGGCCGTAAGGCAGCCTGATACGTGCTTCGAAGCGACCATAAGCTTGCTCAAACAGGCCTTTGGTCGTTAGTCTTGCAGAAGTGTATGAAGATCCACTATAGGACTCTTTTTTGGCGGTAATTAACAAATATCCATTTTCAACTTTTACGTTTTCAGTGCGATTTGTATAAAATTGGAGTTCATTGTTCCCCCATCCATCGGCACCCGTTCCCAAATCATATCCCCATATGGCGCTATTGGGAGCGCCATCCGTATCAAACTCATCCTGCATCACTAATTCCTTGAAATTCGCAACAGTCTGCTTTTCATCTGATGAACAGCTAGTGACCACAGTAAATAAAACTAATAGTGCCAGGCCGGGAAAACCAAATACTGAATTTCCTTTTCTATTCATTGGATTCTCCTTAAATATTTTCTTTTTCATTCTAATTATATTTTTGAATTAATAGTATAAAATTTAATTTCTAAATGCAGTATTACTGGCGATAGAAATAAATATTATCCAAATAAAAGTTGTCTAATGATGAGAAATTAATGTTTTCATAAATAATCTGCCCTATATTATTCTTATTTGCCAATGTTATAGGAAACTCTAATGTAATCCATGTATTTGGGACCCATTTGGCTTTATCAAAAAATATTTGTTCCCTTGTATCATCGCCGCCACCTTGCGCTTTATCAGCTCCGAAATCGACAACGGTAATTAAAAAGTCCATGTTTGCCGGTACACTATTTGGAATATACATATTAACGTGCATATTTGATTTTTGTGACGCATCCACGGTAGGGTTAGCAAATTGGTTCCCAACAAAATTAAAATTAGTATAGTTCAACATCCTATTACCGCCAATTACAAATTCAGCAGATTGAGTCGTCTGATAAGGTTCCCAATATCCATTAAAGAAGTCAACGGGGACATTCGTGTAGCTGTCACTATAAATAGAAGTAACATCGCTTGGTGCTCTTGTCGGTATCGGTGCTAACTGAAAATTACCCGAAACCTTTACTGTAATAGAGCCCGTTGCAGCAACGCCTCCTATACTTGCGGTTATAACCGCGGTCCCCTCACTCAAAATGCTAATAAATCCATTTTCGCTGACCGTTGCTACACTTGTGTCTGAAGATTTAAATTTAAAATAACCCGGTGCAGGAACCACTTTTTTATCAATACCTGAACCTAAATTAAAGGTTTGTCCTAAACCCGTTATCGGCACCATAACGCCTGTAAAAGTATTTAAAACAACATTGTCACCATTAAATATTGTTGGTCTTGGTTGTGCGATATTCCCTAATTTTTCAAACTTTAAATCATCAATCCAAAAGGTATAGCCTTTACCATTTTCCGGTCCTTCGGCGTACCAAAACAAACCCCTTTCTGCTGTTAACTTATAGGCGTCAGGAATAGGAATTACATATTTTCTCCAATTGGTGGTTAACTGTAAATCTGTGGTCACTAAGAACTCGTTTTCACCGAAGTCTTGTCCGAAGCCAATTTCATTGATTGTTCCCGCTTGAGTTCCCTTTGCCCAAAACGTTAATGCGTCGTAACCCGATAAGTCATGCCCAGTTACGGTACGAAAAATAGCACCCGCATAAGCACCCGATGGGTCACCAACATTAGGCACGTCAAATCGCATAGCTGCAGATCCATTGTATTTTGTCTCTTTATCGACAGTAAATGCTCCAAAGTAGGAACCTTCAAATGGGAAGTAATCCAGTCCGCCAGTAAAACCGTCTACAAAAATTTCGCCAGTGCTTGGTAGCGTTGCAAAGGCTGCTTCATCAGAAATTTCTCTTTCACAACTTATGGTAGCCAAAAAAAGCAATCCTAAAATGAAGCTATTTTTTAAATATATAAATTTTCTATTTTTCATTTTTGTATATTTTTTATTTTCCAATATTAATGTGTACATATGTTCTGATTTCCCATTCGTTTCCATTACTAAACCCTACAGGACTTATAATAGGTGATGATGCAAATTCAGCCGTCTCATTAGGCGAATATCTTGGAGAGTATTGATTAAGTGTTCTCCATGTACCGCGGATTCCTATCTTTGTATCAGGCAAGATAAACCAGTTTGGTTTTCCTACTGAGGTAGATAAATCCAACATAAACTGTGTCGGATAAGTAAGATTAAAATCACGGTGGTAGTCAAAAGGACCCCAATCATTAATTTTAACAGAGCCTACTAGTTTCGTTTTATTATAAACAACTCTAAGATCACCTCCAAAACGTTCCACTAGTCTCGCATCACTGCCGTTTGCCTGTGCGTTACCAAAGTAAAAATTGGCAATTAAACCGTAATCTGGACTTAATTTAGAAACGATACGGGTGTTCGATTCCCATAAATCGTGTGCTGGCGCTGAGTTAGGAAAAGCAAATGTGGTACGGCCGTCAGCCAAAATACCGATAGCGGCATCTTGAGAATTAGGCAGGTGGCGAAAAACAAAGCCGGAACTAATGGCAAACTTGGCATCTTCAACCATGTCATTATCCCATTCGTACATCCAAGTGGCCGGTGTTGGGTCATAAGTAAACAGAAGTTCACCTCCTATCGTTTCTCTATTTCCTCTAACGGCAAATGGATCGTCCTGAATATTTCTAAGTCTTCCCGGAGCTTGAACATCATTTGGCATAGCACCCACGATAGGTTTTTGCCACAAAAAGTTAGGCGCTATCTGATAGTTACCTATTGTATAAGTGAAACCCGAAAGGAAGTTAACCTGGTTTCCGCTTCCACTGTCTTTAAGTCTCCATCCTGTAAACGTTTTTGTATTATCGGCACCACCATTGGCAACTAAACCCATAGCAGCTCCTTGGCCATACCAGTTTATCGCCCCTTGAGAGTAGGTCAATTTAACTTTACCTCCCCAATTGTCCTTTGAATTAATTTTATCCGTGTAAATTACATAATTCCCTGATTCGCCTTTAGCAAACTGAAAAGTTCTACCATTTAAAGGCTCGCCACCCCAAATACCTCCAAGTTCAACACCTACAGCACCTATTTTTGTCTTGGCGTAAATCGTGGCTCTGCGTGTTTTTGGAAGTGGTACAGCTATAGAACTTACCGCCTCAGGAGCATCGGCTATATCTTCATGGTAAATGGCCGCCAAGTCAAAACGACCAATTTTAGTACCGTATTTTAACAATACGGCAGGGTTTGCTCCCCACCATAATTGAGGTCCAAAGGCAGCTTTGAAGCCTTTTAAAGCTCTTTTACCATCTATTTCAAAACCTAATGTTTCACCATTATAGATATCTAGGTTTTGACCATAATTTGCTTCTGGATACAATCCGAAAAAGTCGCCTTCATACCCCCAGTGGTAATGTCCCGTTCTATAGAAACCTCTTAAATCAAAGTCTTTGGCGTTCCAAGTATAACTTGCATTATAAACTTGAATTCTATTTCCGTCATTGATTTCCAGATTCCCCTGGTCTGTATTCACTGTGCGGGAACGGCCTCTGTTTTCATAAAAAACTTCATCAATAGGGTTATCCGCTACGTGACCCAGAATATTAAAATTAATATTGGCCTGCATATTAGCACTAGGATTCCCCTCTACCCCAACATAATAAGACTGCATATGATCAAAACCCAACTTATTAGGATAAACCGATTTATCTGGATCTGCAGTTTTAGGAGTTGTAATTAAACTACCACCTGTATTGAAAGTGGTGAATTCGGCTCTCAAATTACTGAGTCTAATCTTCTCGCTGGCTCCACCACCCAAGGCAGCTTTATCGCCACGAGCCCTAAGTACAGCGTCCATCAATGAAATATTTGCGAAAGAATCATCAATATTCTCCAGCGTTGCGCCTGGAGCATAAGGATTTACATTATGTGCTTCTTTTAATGTATAATAGGCGGCACGCGGATATAGGTCATAAAGACCGCGAGAATCTGTAGGCCCTTTGGCACATATACCAAACCATTCCTCATTCATGTTATTTTCATTCCCTTTTAAATCCAAAGGATAACCGCCATTAGACCAAGACGCATTATTATCATGAATGTCCAAATTTTTTGTTTGACCATATTTCCACCAGCCGTCACTAAATTGAAAAGTAAAACCTCCTATAGAATTTCCTGCTTTTCCTAAACCAGCTGCGTTCTCGTAAATTTCTTTCCAGTTGCCCATTAAATAATAAGCTTGGGATTTTTGATCTTCACTATTATTAATGGCATTAAAAGCGTCTGCACCAAATTCAGTAAACATAATTGGCACGTTAAGCTCGTCTTTTACTCTTTTGAAAGCATCGCCGAAAGAAACTCCACGATAAACGTTTGTGCCTAATATATCTATATCAGGACACTCATTTTTTATGATGTCCAGAAAAAGCAAATCTCCATTACAGATAGCCATAGGATGTGATTGGTCCACTTTTTTCATTTCGACGATTGCCTCATTAAAAAGTTTGTACATAGCACGTGCTCTAGCCGTCGATTTCCTATCTTCTAACGGGATGTTTTCCGTTTCGGCGCCATCCCAAAAAAGGCCATAGTTATTTTCATTTCCCAATAAAAACAACAGCAATCCAGGAGTATTCTTATATTCTTCGACCATTGCTTTTACTTCAGTCAATAGCAATTTACGAGTATCGGCATCAGAATATTCAGTGTTTGGCACCCATGTTCCCTTTATGGTAAGTCCGTATCGTCCAAAAGAATGATTCAACATCGTATAAATACCGTAATTTTCATAGATATACTGAATCCATTTTGAAGGTATACCAACGTATTGCCTGATGCTATTTACACCCATGTTTTTGAGCAAACCCATTTCGGAATCAAGTGCTGCTTTGATCACATCGTCAGATTGCTTCCATAAGCTGTAGGTATAATTTGTACCAATGGGATAGTAATCCCAGTTCATACCGTTGACCATAAAATCCTTACCATCAACGACTAATTTCATTCCTTTATCATTAGCGACAACGGACACGTCATTAGCTTGCGCAAAGACGGTTGTCGTCAATAAAAGAAATATTAATCTTAGGACATTGTTTTTCATATATTTATTTTTAGTTGGTTCTTTAAAAAAGCGAAGACAAAACATTATAATTAATGGTCTATCAAGTATTAGCGGAAATTATTATTTCTATAAATGTAGATATCGTTGCACCTATTATATAGTGCCGTTAGATTATTAGGTGAATTAATCAATTAAATCCCCTAATCTTATCAGTTTAGGAAAACCAAAGCTGCCGATTAGCATTAGAAAAAAGTACCTGAAATTTGAGTTCATAATTCATGTTTTTTGTGAATGCTAAAATTACAAGGAAGTCACAATAATCAATTAAAAACGACCTCTACAAAAAACATACAATGTAAAAAAAGTGTTTATTATTTCTTAATAATGAAAAAAAATCAAATAAAAACTGATGAATGGACAGCCTTATCCGCTAATCATAAAGACAAAAAACCACAACGACAACGTTAATGTTGTGGTAATGTATGGGTATTAAGTTGCGACATGAAAAATACTATACAGTCAGGATATACTCTACCAGACCGTGCTCATGCGACAAATCCATTTTTTTACGCAAACGATATCTTTTTATTTCCACACTGCGCACTGAAATATTCAGCAAAGGCGCAATCTCTTTGGAAGAGAGGTTTAATCTAAGGTAGGCACAAAGTCTCAAGTCACTTGGCGTTAATGAGGGGTGCGCTGCTTTTATTTTTTTCAAAAATTCCTTATCGGTATTTTCAAAGGCTTCTTTAAAAACACTCCAAGAATCATTTCCAGTAATATTCTTATTAATTGTAGAAATAACCGATTTAAGACTTATGTTTTTGTCGTCGTTCGTTTTTTTCAAGTCTTCCTTAATAAAAGCCAGCAATTCATTTTTACTGTTCAAACTCATTGCAGAGACCGCTAATTCTCTACTTTTCTTATCAACATCCAGTGAAAGCTGTTCGTTCCTCACCCTCATCATTTCATGCCCATTTTCAAGCTCTTTAATTTCTAATAAGCGATTGTTTTCCTCAATTAACTTATCTTCTTTCTTTTGATAATAATTCTTGTACGCTTTATGGATGATTCGCGCCAAAACAATACCCATTATTAAATAAAAGAACAAGGCCATGTTAGTCCTATACCAAGGCTTGAGAATTGTAAAAGAATAGTTGGCGGAATTTTCCTGTAACGAATTGGCGAATTTAGCCCTTACTTTAAATATATATTTCCCCGCAGGTAAATTTTTAAAATTCACGGTGGTCTTTGTACTCCAAGAACTCCAATCATCTTGAAATCCTTCCAACTTATATTGATACTCGGCATTGATATACTTATTGTACTCAGGAACCGTGTAGTTGAAAACTATATTATTTTCATCGTAGTCAAAGCGTCCATCTTGCTCAAAAGGATTATATCTGAAATTTTGATTCAATTTATTTGTCGCTACATTTGAAATGGCAACCTTATAATTTTTAAAACTCAAATCACTAGTGTTTATCGTATAGTAACCATCAGTCGTTCCTATAAGATAATCGTAATTTGAAATCTGTTCAATATTTTCGAAGCCTGACATTGAATTAGTCAAGGAAGCCGGAATGGGAATTACATTTTGCTTCAATTGATTACTTAATTTACTCAATGAGAAATAGTGGATGTAGTTTTTAGAAAACAACCATATTTTATTCGAATTATCAACGATCAGTTTACCTGACATATATTCATCTTTTTCAAAAACCGAACTCAAAACTTTATCCTTTTCAAAAAGTTTTGTTTTATTGTTCAATTTGAAAATTCCTTCCTTGTAGGCATAATAAATCGTATTGTTAAATTTCGCCAAGCTCGCATTTTTCCCTTTTTTTGGCTGCTCGTATACTATAAATGATTTTGTTTTAAGCAATTTGTTGTCCAACTGCAATCTAAAAACTCCTTTATACTCATGACTTATATATACTTCCAGAGCATCGGTAATTTCGAAATAGCGCGCCGAATAATCAAATCCCTCTATTTTATTTCTAAAACGCCATTGGTTATTGACTTTTTCCAATACTGAAATCCCAAAGTAATTCCCTTGAAGTAAAAGTCCTTTTTGATTCGGAACCGTTTCAAATTTCCATGTCCCCGATTTCGAAAATATATTTTTTGCGGAACCGTTATCCACAACAAAGGTTCCTGAATCATGCCCACAAAACAATGTTTCGTCGTATTCGAATAGCGACCAAACTTGTCCTTTGGTACCACCTATAAATTTGAAATCTCCATTACTCTGATAGTCTTTATAAAACAATCCTTGATTGGTCCCAATATATAATCTTCCGTTGTAGAGCTTCGAAGCGTAAACTGTTCCTAAAATCCCCGTGTCGTCAACAAAACTCTTAATGGGGGACTGAAGGTTAATACAATTAATTCCATTATCTAATCCCACCCAAAGATTTTTGTCTGCATCTTCAAACAAGGACAAGGCCGTATTATTGCTCAAGCCTTTGTTTTGGGAAATGTGGTATTTAATTTTGCCTTCGGGTGTCAAAATAAAAATTCCATTCGACACCGTGCCGATTGCATAACTTCCGTCGGATAATAACTGGCTGCTATACACGCTATTTGCCATCATTTCCGAATCAACATCCGTTGCAAACTTTAACACCTTTCTTTCGGCCAACCTGTAGAATCCGTTCAGTTGTGTTTGTATCAAAAGACCGTCGTCCGTGGCAAAAACATTAACAATCCTGCTGTTTTTTAAAATCGGATTACTAGAAATAAGTCGGGCTTTTCCGCTTTCTATTTCAAAAAGACCTTCGTTGATTGTTTGAAAGAATATCGAATTTTTAGTCCTGAAAGATTTGGTGATTTTATTCTTTGGCGCAATTATCTTAAAACTACCCGTTTTAGTGTCGTATATATAGATCCGGTCCAATGATTGAAAAATAACCCATTGGTCATAATTTAATATGTTCCAGAACTGTTCGTCATCGAGAATGTTTTTTTTTATCGAATTACTCAGGGACGTATATTTTAGTTTTCCGTCGCCCTGTCTCATCCAATAGCCAAATTCCATGTATCCGCCAGTGTACACTTTATTGCCGATCACTTTTACCGAACGTAATATGGTCTCGTTTGGCGATGGATATAATTCCCAATTGGAGCCGTTAAATTCCAATAGACCTTCATTATTGGCAAAGAAAAGGTAATGGTTTTCGTCTTGCGAAATCATCCAATTTTGATTTCCCGCTTCATATGTCGTAGGCGAATATTTTACGATTGGGGGTAACTCTTGCGAAAAAACACAAGAACATATTAAAAGGAGTGCAACACATAATTTGCTGTTCATCTGGGGAGTGGTATTAATTATATTGTAAAACTAAAAATTAAAACACAATATTTTTATCAAAAGAAAAAAATTTAACCATAATAAGAAAAAAAAAACAATGCATCTTCCTATTTCTAAGTCCATTTCTTTTTTAACAACTTAAATTTGTGATTTGTCCAAGCTCACTTCCCAGATGAAAATTGATTACTTTTGTATAAATTATATTTAATATGCAAGTTGACTTTTCCAAGATAGACCCAAAGAAAAACATAATAATTAAGGGAGCTGAAGTTCACAATTTAAAGAGTGTGGACGTTGTGATTCCTAGAAATAAACTGGTTGTAATTACCGGTCTTTCCGGTTCGGGAAAATCCAGTTTGGCTTTCGATACCTTATATGCTGAAGGTCAGCGTCGCTATGTAGAAAGCCTGTCTTCTTATGCGAGACAGTTCCTAGGGCGATTAGACAAGCCAAAAGTGGAATACATCAAAGGAATCGCTCCAGCCATTGCGATTGAGCAAAAAGTAAACACCACTAATGCCCGATCTACCGTGGGAACGTCCACCGAGATTTACGACTATATGAAATTGTTGTTTGCGCGAATTGGGAGAACAGTTTCTCCCGTTTCAGGGCAAGAGGTCAAAAAAAATACGGTTTCTGACGTTGTAAAGGATGTCAAAGGTTTTGATATAGACAGCAAATGGCTCCTCCTGGCTCCGATACACTTGGAAGACGGAAGAAAACTCGAAGACAAATTGAAAGTGCTGCTGCAACAGGGCTTTGCCAGAATTTTGGTCGATAATCATATGATCCGTTTAGACGAAATCGACCAACATTCCTTGGACAATAAAGATGTTACTCTTGTCATAGACCGGATTGTGGTCAAAGATGAGGAGGAGTTTTACAAGCGTCTGGCAGATGCTGTACAAACTGCCTTTTATGAAGGAAAAGGAATCTGCCATTTGCAGGAATTAAATTCCGAAAAACGATTTTCTTATTCCAATAATTTTGAGTTGGACGGAATTACTTTTTTAGAACCAAACGTGCACTTGTTTAGTTTCAACAACCCTTATGGTGCCTGCCCAGTTTGCGAAGGATACGGAAACATTATTGGCATTGATGCTGAGTTGGTTGTTCCTAATACTACTTTGTCCGTTTATGAAAATGCCATTTTTCCATGGCGTGGAGAAAGTATGAGCTGGTTTAGGGACGAATTAGTCAATAATGCGTACAAATTTGATTTCCCCATCCACAAACCATTTTATCAACTGAATGAGGATCAGAAAGAGTTATTATGGAAAGGAAACAAATATTTTCAGGGTCTGAATGACTTTTTCAAAGAGTTGGAAGAGAAAAATTACAAAATACAAAATCGCGTGATGCTTTCGCGCTACCGGGGTAAAACCAAATGCTATTCCTGTAAAGGAAAGCGTTTGCGTATTGAAGCCTCTTATGTGAAGATCAACTCAAAAACTGTGTCTGATTTGGTAGATCTACCAATCAAACACTTGGTAACGTTTTTCGAAGGCCTGGAATTAGATGTCTATGAAACGCAAATTGCCCGTCGCCTTTTATTGGAAATCAACAATAGATTATCTTTTTTGACCGAAGTGGGTTTGGATTATCTGACTTTAAACAGGAATTCTTCCACCCTTTCCGGTGGGGAATCGCAACGTATCAACCTAGCCACCTCGCTTGGAAGCAGCTTAGTGGGTTCCATGTATATATTGGATGAACCGAGTATTGGTTTACACCCAAAAGACACCGAACGCTTGATAAAAGTGCTGCTATCGTTGCGCGATTTAGGAAACACCGTAATTGTGGTCGAACACGATGAAGATATCATGAAGGCCGCCGATATGATTATTGATATTGGACCCGAAGCGGGTTCATTTGGGGGTGAACTGGTCGCTCAAGGTACGTTTCCGGAAATTCTGAAATCAACTTCTCTGACTGCCAAATATTTAAATGGCGCGCTTGAAATTG
>NZ_DATBVQ010000133.1:0-2950 GCF_036515215.1 Flavobacterium sp. | reverse complement strand
AAATAGGTCACTAATTTTTGACGGTCGAAACCATAATTCATCGCCTGCCGGATGCGTATGTCAAGCACTGCTTTACTATCCCCGTCCATTCGGAATCCCAAATATTCGGTGTTGAGGTATGGCCCCGTTATCAGGTTTACGTCATTTACGTATTTAGGCTGCAGTTCACCTTTTTGGGTAAGGATTTCGTCTTTATAGGAAGGGTCCAGTCCGGAAGTGAAGTCCAATTTTCCTTGTATGAATTGCAAAAAACCACTTTGTTTATCAGGCAGAAAAGTAATGGCTACCGCTTCAAGGTAGGGCAAACGGTTTCCTTTTTCGTCCCTCTCGTAATACAGAGGGTTTTTTCTTAAAACCAGTTTTACGTTTTCTTCCCACAATTTGAATTGGAAGGGTCCTGTTCCTATAGGATGCGAACGAAAATCGCTCCCATAGTGTTCCGCAATTTCTTTCGGGACCACAGAGGCATATTTCATAGTCATTAAACCGAGGAAAGCAGGGAATGGTTTGATTAGTTTGATCTCGAAGATGCTATCGTTTTGGGCCTTGAAACTTTCGACATTTTGCAAAACCCATCCTCCGGGCGAGGCCACTTTTTCATCCAAAAGACGGCCCAAACTGTATTCGAAATCTTGGGCCTTCACTGCGCGGGTACTGTCCTTGCCAAACAGAACGTGTTTATGGAAAAAGACATCGGGGCGTAAGGTAAAAGTATAGGTTTTTGCGTCGGGGGAAATAGCCCACGATTTGGCAATATCAGGTTTAATGTGAAGACTGTCATCCAACTGGAGTAATCCGTTGAAAATGTGATTGCAAGCCCAAATATTGGACTGGACTTTGGAAAAGGCAGGATCCAAAGAGGTGATGTTGGAGCTTTCGTTGTATCTAAAAACGAGTCGGTCTTTGTTTTTTTCACTCTCTTTTCCGCAAGAAGCAAATGTTAATACAATACAAAATACTGATATATAGCGAATTATTGATTTCATTTTAAAGAATATTGTACGTAAATTTGCAAACTCTTTTTACAAAGATGTAAATATAATAAGTTACTACTTAAAACGTAGTTTTATCCCTATGGAAAACAGAAAAAAAGTTGCCTTTTATACGCTTGGATGCAAACTGAATTTTTCGGAAACATCAACAATTGCTCGAAATTTTCAAGATGAAGGTTTTGACCGTGTTGATTTTGAAGAAGTGGCCGACATGTATGTCATCAATACGTGTTCGGTGACGGAAAATGCGGATAAGCAGTTCAAGCAGGTCGTAAAGAAAGCGATGAAACTCAACGACAAAGCTTTTGTGGCGGCGGTGGGTTGTTATGCCCAATTGAAGCCCGAAGAACTAGCAGCTGTTGATGGTGTGGATTTAGTTCTTGGTGCCACTGAAAAATTCAAAATCTTGGATTACATCAATGATTTGAGTAAAAACGATATGGGAGAAGTGCATTCCTGCGAGATTGCGGAAGCTGATTTTTATGTGGGAAGTTATTCGATTGGCGACAGGACCCGCGCTTTTTTGAAAGTGCAGGATGGTTGCGATTACAAATGTACCTATTGCACGATTCCATTGGCAAGGGGGATTTCACGAAGCGACGCTTTGGAAAATGTATTGCAAAATGCAAAAGACATTTCAGCCCAAGACATCAAGGAAATTGTTTTGACGGGAGTGAATATTGGTGATTACGGAAAAGGGGAATTTGGAAATAAGAAACACGAACATACGTTCTTGGAATTGGTTCAGGAATTGGATAAAGTGGAAGGAATCGAGAGATTGCGAATTTCATCTATCGAACCGAATTTATTGAAAAACGAAACGATAGAATTTGTTTCGAAAAGCAGGACTTTTGTGCCGCATTTTCATATCCCATTGCAATCGGGTAGTAATGATATTTTGAAACTGATGAAGCGTCGTTACCAACGCGAAGTGTATACGGAACGCGTAAATAAAATCAGGGAAGTGATGCCACATGCCTGTATTGGTGTGGATGTCATTGTAGGTTTTCCGGGAGAAACGGATGAGCATTTTTTAGAAACCTATCATTTCTTGAATGATATGGATATCTCGTATTTACATGTTTTTACCTATTCGGAACGTGATAATACCGAAGCTGCCGATATGCCTGAAGTTGTTCCCGCTAATGTGCGCTCAAAACGAAGCAAAATGATGCGTGGATTGTCTGTCAAGAAACGTCGTGCTTTTTATGAAAGTCAGTTGGGAACCAATAGAACGGTGCTGTTTGAAAGCGAAAACAAAGAAGGCTATATTCATGGTTTCACCGAAAACTACGTAAAAGTGAAAACGCCTTGGAATCCTGAATTGGTCAACACTTTACACGAAATCAACCTAACGAAGATTGATGATGACGGAAGCGTGCGAATGGAATTTGTTACAGCTTTGGTTTAGTTTTTAATAGCAGGTACGGATTAAGGTTTTTTTACCATATAAGTCATATAAGTTTTTTAAATTATTGGTAAACTAAGTTTTGTTACTTGTCAAACATTAAGTTTTTAAACCATTAAGGGATTAAGTTCATTAAGTTTTACGCTTAATTTTCTTAATCCCTTAATGGTTTTTATTAGTAAAGATTGGCCGTTAGTCTTTAAGACTTTCGACCTTTGACTAATTTTATTCTTCTGCTTATATGACTGATATGTTTAATTTTTTTTACGGATTCGTAGACCAGATGCTACTGTTTTTTATGAAGACGCGTCGGTTTAGTTTTAACTGTGCGATAATCAATTCGGCCATGTCTTCTGCCTGCATCACCTTATCTGGATTTCCGTCTGTCAGATTTAAGTCTTTGGCCATTTCTGTGGCAACAGTGCTTGGCGTTAATGCCGTTACGCGAATGTTGTGTTTGCGGACTTCCTGCATCAAGGATTCGGTCAATCCCAAAACGGCAAATTTAGAAGCGCTATAGGCACTCGTCAAAGCGTTTCCGCTTAATCCC
>NZ_DATBVQ010000132.1:0-23644 GCF_036515215.1 Flavobacterium sp. | reverse complement strand
CAGAACAACCGATTTCAATGAAGTTGGAGGGTTTGACACCAATATATTTTTATACTATGAAGAAACAGACTTATGCATCCGATTAGCAAAAAAATCTAAATTTGCTTATTTAGTTCCTGATGCTGAATTTGTTCATTTTCACGGTATGAGCACTGCAAAGTCCTTAGCCATAAAGAAGGAATTAAAAATATCTTTGCTGTATATTATAAGAAAACATTATGGGTTTTTCGGACATAAAGTTGTACTGACTTTCCTCATTATAAAATACTTTTTTAGTAGTATTTTAAAACCTAAAAATTGGTCATTATTTTTATTAATTTTGGTTGGAGCACCATTGTCGAAATCATTAAAAACTAAACAAAAAATTGTAAATTTATGAACATAACCGAAGAAATTCAAAATGCCTACGAAGTCATAAAAGAAGGAGGAATAATACTCTATCCCACAGACACCGTTTGGGGAATTGGTTGTGATGCCACAAACCCGGAAGCTGTCGCTAAAATTTACAAACTCAAAAAAAGAGCCGAAACCCAAAGCATGATCGTTTTGATGAACGGCGAAAAAATGATGTACAACGTCTTTAGGGAGATTCCCGAGGTGGCTTGGCAAATTATGGATTTGTCCGAAAACCCCACGACTATTATCCTGGATAAACCCCGAAATGTTGCGCCGAATATAATTGCCGCGGACAATACCTTAGGAATCAGAATGGTAAAAGAACCTTTCTGTTTCAAATTAATGGAAAAGATGAAAAAACCATTGGTTTCAACCTCCGCAAATATTTCAGGCCAACCAACTCCAAAAAGTTTCAAAGAAATCAGTCCTGAGATTATTAAAGGTGTGGACTATGTTGTAAATTTGCAGCGCGATAAAATTGCAGGAAAACCATCAACAATTATCAAATTGACAAATGATTCTCAGGTAAAGGTAATTCGTAAATAGCATTTAGTTTTCAGTCACAGTTTTCAGTTTCTAAGGCTTTACAAGCTTAAACTTTAAACTTTAAACACATACGAATGAATATTAAAACTTCTTACAAAGAGTTTTTAAACAATAAAATTTTTGAAGTCATTTCGCAAGCCTCCCAGGAACTTAACATAGAAAGTTATGTCATTGGCGGTTTCGTGCGGGATTTGCTTTTAAATAGAGATTTCAAAAAAGACATCGATATTGTTGCAGTTGGCAGCGGAATCGAATTAGCGCAAAAAGTTTCACAATTACTTCCAAACAAACCAAAAGTTCAGGTTTTCAAGACCTATGGTACGGCCATGTTACGTTTTGAAGACACAGAAATCGAGTTTGTCGGCGCCCGAAAAGAATCCTATCATTTTGAGAGCCGCAATCCTGTTGTGGAGAATGGCACGCTCGAGGACGATCAGAACCGACGTGATTTCACCATCAATGCATTGGCTTTATCTCTAAACCCCAAAAGTTTTGGCCAACTATCCGACCCATTCAACGGTCTGGAAGATTTAAAAAACAAAATAATCAGGACACCTCTGGATCCGGATATTACTTTCTCCGATGATCCGTTGCGAATGCTGAGAGGCACCCGTTTTGCGAATCAATTGGGGTTTGAAATCGAAGAAAATTCACTGAAATCAATTGAAAAAAATGCGGAACGTATTAAAATCATTTCAGGTGAACGAATTGTGGATGAATTGAATAAAATCCTTTCGACTGACAAGCCTTCCATTGGTTTTTTGTTACTATTCAAAACAGGACTTTTAGACATCATCCTACCTGAATTGACGGCCTTGAATCAGGTTGAGGAAATAGAAGGCCACACACACAAAAATAATTTTTACCACACGCTGGAAGTCGTTGACAACATTTGTCCTAACACGGATGATGTATGGTTGCGCTGGGCTGCCTTGTTGCATGACATTGGGAAAGCACCGACCAAGCGTTTCAACAAAAAACAGGGATGGACTTTTCACGGGCATGAATTTTTGGGAGGAAAAATGGTCAAAAAAATCTTTGAACGTTTGCACATGCCCTTGAACCAAAAAATGAAATTTGTTCAAAAAATGGTCATGATGAGTTCACGTCCCATTGTACTGTCACAAGATACCGTGACGGATTCTGCGGTTCGCCGTTTGGTTTTTGACGCTGGGGAAGATGTGGAAAATTTGATGACATTATGCGAAGCGGATATCACGACCAAAAACCCGAACAAGTTCAAAAAATACCATAGCAATTTTGAAATCGTCCGTAAAAAAATTGTGGAAGTGGAAGAGCGCGACCATGTTCGTAAATTTCAACCCCCTATAACCGGTGAGGAAATTATGGAGATTTTCAATCTCCAACCTTCTAAGGAAATAGGGATGCTCAAGGAAGCGATCAAGGAGGCCATATTGGAAGGCGAAATCGCAAATGAGTATCAGGCCGCTTATGACTTCATGTTAAAAAAGGCTTCAAAAATGGGATTAAAGATTAACGCTTGTTGAATTAAAGACTAATTGTTTTTAAAATATCTTTGCCAAAACTAGTTTCAAAAAAATGAAAAAAGAGAATAATTACGTTATCATTTGGTTGTTATCAGGATGCATATTATTGTTTATGATGGTTGTAGTCGGGGGAATTACCCGATTGACCAATTCCGGTTTATCCATGACCGACTGGCATTTAGTGACCGATACTTTTCCACCATTGACAGAGGAAAAATGGTCACAGGCATTTGAAGAATATAAAAAATTCCCGGAGTACCAAAAAATAAATATCCACAACGATTTTACGCTAAGTGATTACAAATTCATCTATTTCTGGGAATGGTTTCACCGCTTTATAGGAAGAATTATTGGTTTGGCATTTATTGTGCCCTTTGTCTATTTCTTGTTCAAGAAACGTCTTTCGACTGAAACGATCAAAAAATGCACTGTTTTGTTATTTATGGGCGGTTTTCAAGGTTTTCTAGGCTGGTTCATGGTTCGCAGTGGATTAATTGACAATCCTGATGTAAGTCATTTTAGATTGGCTTTGCACCTCACATTCGCCTTCATAACGTTTGCTTACACACTTTGGGTAGCTCTGGATTTAATTTATCCAAACAAAACTGCAGTTATCTTACCATTGCGAAATCTAGCCCGTGTCGCATTAGTTTTTCTGGTCATACAAATTATTTATGGCGGTTTTGTTGCCGGCCTGAATGCAGGTTTAATACACAATCACTGGCCTATGATGAGTGACGGACAGTTCATTCACGACAGTGTGTTCCTGGAGCAAAAAAATTTACTATTAAGCTTTACCGAAGGCAAAAGCGGCGTGCAATTCGTACACCGCACTTTAGCTTACGTAGTTGTTGCGATGATGGGTTTGCTTTTCTTTAAAAGTAAAAAATTCACTTTGGACAAAACACAATCAAACGGAATCAGTTTATTATTGATTTTAGTTTTGGTTCAGTTTGTCTTGGGCGTTTTTACCTTATTGTATGGTGTACCACTGTGGTTAGGATTGGTTCATCAAGTGAACGCTTTTTTCTTGCTCTCTGCGATGACATTCACCTTACATCGTCTGTCCAAATAAATTTCTTTTGCCTAATTTTACGTTTGACTATATTGTCACATTTCTCTGTTTATAAACAAAAATGTCTAAACTTGCTCCTCAGGATAAGTTCCTCGATCTATCGGATTACGGAAGAACACCTGGAAAACTATTTGCCAATCGACTAAAAAACACTCGATTTACCCCCATTCACGTCACCCTTCTTTTTGGCATTTGCGGGCTCGTTGCCGTCTATTTTATATTGCAAAACCGTTACTATTTAGCAGCTGGTTTCATCATATTGAAATCAATTATTGATGCCGCCGACGGCGAACTTGCCAGAGTGAAAAACACTCCCTCGTACACGGGCAGATACCTCGACAGCGTCTTTGACATTGTACTCAACTTTGTGATTTTAACAGCCATTTGCTACGTCTCAAAAAGCCCTTTTTGGGTCATGTTATTTGCCTTTTTTTGCATTCAATTGCAGGGGACATTATACAATTATTACTATGTAATTTTAAGAAATAAATCAGTCGGAGGCGACAGGACGAGTAAAATTTTTGAGGATAAAACCCCTAAAGCATTGCCTGGCGAAAGTCAAAAATCGGTTGATATATTACATCTGATTTACACGATAGTTTATGGCGGTTTCGACAAAATAATTCACGCCCTGGATCGTGATGCCTATAAGGTTAAAACATTCCCAAACTGGTTTATGACTTTCGTTTCTTTGTACGGATTGGGTTTCCAATTGTTACTTATTTCGTTGATGCTGGCTTTGGATTATCTGGAATACATTCCTTCTTTTTTTATCTGCTATTCTGTCTTTATCTTTATTCTGATAGGAATCAGAAAACGCTTTTTGAAAGCTTAAAAATCAATATAGAAATAATCTATAGTTACACTTTATACGACTCATCATCAATTTATTAATCAAACTTACTTCACGCTTACATTAAATAGCAGATTGCTAATTTGATTAGAAATCAACATCTCTAGATTACCAGAGCTTCATTAAAATTAAGCAACTTTTTACATTAATCCTGTAACAATTTAACCTCTGTTTTTCGTCAACTTTACAGTAGAATAAATTTTAATTTTAAATTATATAATTATGCCAAATTCAACAGAGATCAAAGGAAATTACAATGAGTTAAAAGGTAAACTTAAACAAAAGTTTGCAGATTTAACAGATGATGATGTTTTATTCGAAGAAGGAAAGGAAGACGAAACATGGGGAAAATTGCAACAAAAATTAGGAAAAACGGAGAAAGAAATTAAATCTCTTTTTGAATAGTTTTAAGATCCAAAAAATATTAAAAACTGTTTCAAAAGTTGCGTTCATGATTTCTTTTAAAGACATTTGAATTGCAGCTTTGAAACAGTTTTTTTTCGTTCTTAATTACCCGATCCAGACTTTAAAACTGGACACTTTCTCCCTGCTTATGATTACCTCATCATCCTTAAAAGTAGGCAAAACTAACTTCAGTCGAGAGTTGCTGTAAAGCACAATTTCCTTGATTGCTTTCAACTGAATTATGAATTTTCTGCTCACCCGAAAAAAATCTTTCCCCTCTAATTCTTGCTCCAAAACTTCCAGCGTTGTATCGATTAAATAATTCCTATTATCAAACGTATGAATGTAGGTTCCTTTATTTTCACTAAAGAAACATTCAACCTCATCCGTAGAGATGATTTTCAGGTGTTGGCCAATTTTTACCGTAAAACGTTTTCTGTAATTTTTTTCAAATGGATTAATCAGCATTTTCTTTATTTGTTCAAAATCCAATTGCATCGTTTCTTGTTTAGGCAATCGAACTTTAAATTTTGAAACGGCAATTTGCAAATCTCCCTCGTCAATTGGTTTCAAAAGATAATCAATGCTATTCAGTTTAAAAGCCCTTAAAGCGTATTCGTCATAAGCCGTGGTAAAGATAATTGCACTTTTAATTTCGACTTTTTCGAATATTTCAAATGACAAACCGTCGGATAGTTGGATGTCCAAAAAAATCAAATCGGGATGCTCATTGTTAGAAAACCAATCTACAGCTTCTTCTACGGAATGAAGCATCACTCCTACTTGAATATCTAGCTTTGCGAGCTTTCGTTGCAATAATCTGGCTGCTGGTTTTTCATCTTCGATTATGATGGTTGTCATATTTACTGTTTTAAAAATATAAGGTTAATGCTATCTATTAAAATTGCTGCCGTCAAAATATTTTTTTTTGCCATTCGCATACTACTTCTCTAACGGCGCCCTTTTAGTCAGTTTATTTTCGGATTTCTACAGAGGTAAACTAAATAACATCTATTTATTCCCACTTACTGTGTTTATCTTTATCCATGAACTCCTGGATTTTCTTTTCTTCCCACTCTGATCCAAAAAAGAATAAATGTCCAAAAACACTCAAGCCATGAACCAAAAGGCCAATTCCCCAGAAAAAAGCCGTAAAGAAATTCTCCATTTTGAAATAACTTTCTCCAGGAGATAAATCACTAATATTTACAAAAATGATGAAAATATTTACGCATAAATAAACAATCAAATGCGTGTAAAACCCTTTCAATTTTTTAACCTTTCTTTGAGCTGATGCATATTTGTCTTCGGGTTGATTTTCATCAAAATCCCATTTGTCTCTTCTTCTCATTTTGCTAGTTGTTGAGTTATTTTAGGCGAACTCGTGGTTTTGACCTATTTTAAAATCATAATTATTTCCACAGGTCTTTTCGCTCGTTTTCCTTATCCATAAATTCTTTCATTTTGCGTTCTTCCCAGTCCTTCCCCAGAAAAGGCAAATAATTATAAACTTTCATTCCGTGGATAGCGACTCCTATTCCCCAACCGATCATAGGCCAATAGAACCACAAATGATCTGGTGAAGTAAGCAGGTTTATAACCAATAGACCCATATTAACCACTATATAAGCCGTTAGGTTCTCGTAGAAACCCTTTATTTCTTCCACTCTTTTTTTCGCTCTGTCGTAGCGATCCTGGTTTTGATAATCGTTTTCCATAACTATTCCCTGTTTGCTTTTTTGTCTTTATACATAAACGCTTCAACTTTTCGTTGCTCCCATTCGTCCCCAAAAACCATTTCTGTTACAAATAAACTGATTGCCTTGATGACGATAAACAAGGTCCAAAATTCCATAAAAATAAAAGTGATATAATGTATCGGCGGAAAATTGAACGGAACTCCATAATATGTTTTTAAAACATAGATCGTAAGTCCAATTGCATATATGAATAAGTGAAGATAGAATCTTCGTATCTTGTTTACTCTATAACGAGCCATTTCTATGGCACTATTTCCTGAAAAATTTTTATAATACCTTCTCACGATTACTTCCAAGTTTGTTTATTATTTTCTTTTTCTAAAATTTCCTGAATTTTTCTTTCTTCCCAATTGGATGTATAGCCAAAAACTTTAAAACCATGCATTATTAAGCCAAATCCCCAGCCTCCAGCAGAAAACCAAAACCAATGAAACTTTGGCATATAGGTCAAGTTTATGAATATCAAAATTGGAATCACGATACAATATGAGATTAGACTGCCGTAGAATCCCTTTAGTGCCTCCACTTTCTTTTTCGCATTATAGTAGGCTCTTTCCTTGGTTGTAACAGCTGCTTGGTTAATCATGAGCTGTTTTGTCAATAAAGGCAAGTAAACAGTAAATGTGTCTGGATTTTGCTCTATTCTCACTTCTCTATCAGTAAGAATGGCGTAACGATTAATAATATTCTGAAGTCCAACGCCTTGCCTATCGCGCAATACTTCTTTCTTCTGATAGTCATTTTGAATGACCAAATAATCCCCTTCTATAAAAATCCGAATTCGTAATGGTCTTTGTTCGCTCACCACATTGTGTTTTACGGTATTTTCCAATAGAAGTTGCAGCGACAGCGGTACGACCTTGGCTTCAGGGTTCGAAACCGTTTGGGGCAATTCATAAAACAGGCTGTTTTCAAAACGCATTTTCAGCAAATTCATATAGGTTTTGGCGAAAGCCAGTTCTTCTTCAACAGAAACCAACTCTTTGTCTTTTTGTTCCAAAACATAGCGGTAAATTTTCGATAGCGAGATGGTAAAACGTTGGGCATTCTCGGGGTTTTCTTCTATTAATGAACTCAAAACGTTCAAACTATTGAACAAAAAATGGGGGTCAATTTGATTTTTCAGACTCTCAAATTTCGCCGAAGCCGTTCCCGCGATAATTTTATGTTGAATTACTTCAATATTAGAGGCCCGTTTCCAATTAATCATAAAACTTCTGGCATGCATAAATGTGGAAACCCCTAAAGATAAAATGATGTAAAAAAGATGAACCCAAATCATCCTTTCATTAAAAAATTCAGCAGGATCCATTTTTTGAAAAACCACAAAGGTTAGGTAATCAATTCCTAAAACAACTGGCACCGTATACAAAACGGTTGCAATTATCCCAAAATACACCCTTAAATTCGTTTGCTCCAACCAATCCCATTTCCTGTCCAATAAAGAATTAATCGTTCCGTTGCCAAGTCCAATTCCAAAAGAATACATTGAACTTATACAAAAAGTGATTAGAACATTTTTCAAATCAAAACTACCTTGAACTAAAGAAAAAACAAACGTAAATATCAAAGCAATTTTGAGAGAAAGGATTGTTCCTTCTTTAAAGTCAGAGAATCTTTCTATCTTTTGATTTTTCATTTTAAGTTTTAACTTTTATCTTGTACTTCTTATTTACAATTTTTCTGTGCTTCTAATGCTCTATCCAATCCCCATTTTGGAGAAAAAGCCGTTTCGGGTTTAAAAGTAGCAAAAAGTTCGATGGCTTTATTAATTTGAGCACACATCGGTTTGGTATCCTGTCCCCAAAACTTCGCTCCACCTATTTCAAATTCAGCTTTTGAGAAAACCACTCTTGGGTTATTCGGGGCAATGGCCAACGCTTTATTATAAATTTCAATTGTTGGACCCGATAATTTTTGTCCGTTGGTCATTGGGTCATAAACAATCCAAGCAGTATTGATCATGGCTTGCATGACATAAAGTTCGGCATTATTTTGATCCTTTATCATTTCAACATCTAAGGCAGTTTGTGCTTTCGAAAGCAGCAAATTTACTTTTTCTTTGTCTTTTGTTCCAAAAGCAGATGTTGTATTTACCAAAGCCACGTAATAATTAGGAAGCCAATTTTCTGTTTCGGCTGCTGCAATTCTTTCGAATAAATCTGAAGCTTCGGTGTTTTTTCCTTCGCCCCAAAGTCCAAAGGCTTTTCCCATTCCCTGCTCAAACTTTCCTACTGCTTTTGATTCAGTTGGCTGTTGGCCTTGTGCGGACAATAAAGTAATAACAAATAGTGCAAATGCGGTGATTAATTTGGTCATGATTTCTAGTTTTTAGCTTGATTATTATTGTATGATTGAAACTGTTGTTAATTTATATTTCAAAAGTATTGCTGTTTTTATTCTTATTAGATTTAAAGCTACCGAACTGTTGAATTTTATGGATGAATCGTTGATTTAGTCAAAAGTTGGTAAGTCAAAGGTCGAATGTCAATAATTTTCGAAAAAACTAATTCTTAATCTTGGTTGCTTTTATCCTGATTTTAAGGGTTTTGACTTTACGACTAATTAAAGATTCTTCAACTGGTTGTCTTTTTTGCCTTTACTGATTGTCCAAAAGAAGCCCACAAAAAAGAATCTATCGGCAGTCGGCGTTATGGTTTTTCTGTTGTAAAATCCGGCAGCATCGGGATTTTTGGCATAGTCATATCCAAAAACATTTTGTGTTCCCAAAATATTCGAAACAGAAAAATACAATATCTTTTGCTGGCTGATTAAATACGCCCAATTAAAACTTAAACTATTGTATGCTTTCGTTTTTCCGTTCATGAATTGCGTTTCATTTGGATTATTATACGGACGTCCTGAACTAAAAGAATTCGTAAAACCTATTTGCGACCTCCAATCTGTAATGAAATATTTCGTTACAATAGACAAACTGTGATCCGCCACAAAACTTGGAGTTGCTGCTGTTGGAAAGTTCTTATAATCCCTTTCGGTATCGATATAGGAATAGGAAATCCAATACTCCAGGTTTTTGATCGATTTACCATCACGCCAAAATAAATCTAAGCCTTTGGCGTAAGCCGAACCATTATTATTAAATATGGAATTGTTTGATACATTTTGGGTATCGTATTTTACTAGATTGCTGTAATCTTTGTAGTACGCTTCAGCTCTAAAGGTTTTGCCGTCTTTCGCAAATTGAAAGTTCAAAATATAATGCGAAGCCTTCTCACTTTCGAACTGATGGTATTTAGAATACTTAATGTAATCGACATTAGGAGTTTGTGAAAAATCGCCGTAAGCCAGCGAAAACTGACTGTTTTTGGCCACTTTGTAGGCCATAGAAATTCGGGGAGAAATTGAAGTTTCGTCTAACAATTCATTATTTGAAGCCCTCAAACCAATTTTTGCAGCAAACTTGTTAGAAAACAAGATATCTCCCTCGGCATAGGCTGCCGCTATGTTCGAGTTATACCCATTCGTGTTTGTTGTCCCCATATTTCCCTTGAAACTTTCGTCGAATTTAATAATAAAATAATCTCCCCCAAAAGTCAATTTAAAATAATTTGAAACGTTTTTCTTTAGTTTCAATTTCAAATGTGCCGCATTTTCATCATTATCTACTTGGTCCAAGTCCAATCCTATTTTATTTTTACTATAACCATAACTCATTCCAGTCGTGATTTGCCAATTGGCACCAAAATTCCCTTTGTACGAAGTGTTCAAATAGAAATTACTGTTGTTTAAATCGACTCTTGTTTTCTCCGGAGCGTTTATATTTTCTTGATTAATATCAAATTTACTAGAATCGAAAGCTGCATACAATTTCAGAATTCCGTTGTTGAAATTATAACGGTAAACGGTTTCCCCGGACAACGATTGATAAGGACTGTTCCAATCGACATTTTGCGGAATTACCGTTTGATATGGAGCCAAATTGATATATGAAGCATTTACGCTCAGCGAGCTCTTTTTCCATTTTTGTGTGTTCCCAAGGCCTAAACCAACAGTCATTAAGGATATATCCGTTTTATTTTGATCGGGATTATCTTCAGTATTCAACAGTAAAACGCTGGACAAGGCTTCACCGTATTCGGCCGAATAACCTCCCGTAGAAAAAGCAATTCCACTAAACAAAAATGGGGAAAAACGTCCTCGAGTTGGTAAATTATTAGTCGTTGCTCCATAAGGCTGTGCTACGCGAATTCCGTCTACAAAAGTTTGGGTTTCATTTGCTTCCCCACCACGTACGAATAAACGTCCATCCTCGCCTACACTTTGTGTTCCAGGTAAGGTTTGTAAAGCGGCAATGATATTGCCTGCAGAACCAGCCGTAGTAACAATATCCAGGGGCTTCAAAACCGAAACCCGAGCTTTTTCACCCGACTCCATTGTTCCTGCTGTAATTACGACCGTATCCAAAGCATTCATGTTGTCCTTTAATTTGATTGTTTCCCCTTGAAAACTGGCAACGTCAATCTCCATTTTTAAAGTTTCATATATTAAAAAACTGACGACTAAAGTCTGATTTCCTTTAGCTTCAGTTCCAAATGAAAAATCTCCCGTTTCATTAGTTGTCGCTCCGTCATAGCTGCCTTCGACAAAAACATTGGCTCCAGCAATTGGTTTTCCTTTTTCATCAACCACTTTACCTGAAATAGTTGACTGTGAAAAAATGGCCGTTGAAAATAAAAAAACAAAACTTGTGAATAGTAATCTCATAACGTTTCGTTTATTCTTTTTTGGGAGCGGACTACTTGCTGCTTTCATGATTTTCGATTTTTGATGCTACAAATATCATTTCGAAATAAACAAATATGAAAAAGTCCTTACTGAGTTGTTGAAATACAGGGATGAGTTGTGCTCACTTTTTAAAATCATCGAAAAACCTCGTGAAACAGCTTTTTCACTTTACCATAAAATGAGTAAGTTTGTAGGTAACAAATTTATATAAAATGAAAAACGCTATTATAATGCTGCTCCTCTTCTTAAGCCTAACTGCAGTAATGGCCCAAGAAGCCAATCGAACTTACGATGCCGAACTGGCAAAATCTTTAGGAGCGGATGAATATGGAATGAAGGAATATGTGTTTTGTATCCTCAAAAAAGGAAGTAATACAACTGCCAGCAAGGAAGAACGCACCAAATTATTTGAAGGACATATGGCCAATATCAATAAATTAGCTGACGAAGGAAAACTGGTTGTTGCTGGTCCATTCATGGAAAATGATAGAAATTACAGCGGGATTTTTATTTTTAATGTTACTACGGTCGACGAAGCCCAAAAACTGGTAGAAAGCGACCCTGCGGTAAAAGCTAAAATATTTGAAGTCGAATTAACACCGTGGTATAGTAGTGCCGCTTTACAACAAATTGCAAAAATGCACGACCAAATTGCAAAAACAAAGTTTTAAATCACGACTGAATACTACTGCCCTATGAAAACCGAAAAAGAAAAATTTGATGACGGAGAACCTTATTTATTGGGTGGAGTCGAGCTTAAAAAAGACCGTCGTACAGCTAAAAACTTACTTCATAGGCTAAATGTAACGGAATACAGAATGACAAAAGCCGCTCGTTTGATACTGGGAGAATTACTTCCCAATGCGGGTAATAACCTTTATATAGAACCGCCTTTTTTCTGCGATTACGGTTACAATATTTTCTGTGGCGAAAATGTGTTTTTCAACGTGAATTGTGTTGTTTTAGACGAAAACAAGGTGACAATAGGATCAAATGTATTTTTCGGGCCGGGCACCCAAATATACACAGCATCGCATCCGCTTGAGGCTATGATGCGACGTACTCATAAGATATCTAAGCCGGTAACTATTGGTGATGATTGCTGGATAGGTGGCAACTCCGTGATTTGCCCTGGAATCACTATTGGAAAAGGATGTGTTATAGGTGCTGGTTCTGTTGTGACCAAGAATATTCCTGACAACACCCTCGCGGTGGGAAACCCAGCAAAAGTGATTCGAAAACTAAATCAATAAATTATGCCACACTTATTAGCAAAACTCAGCAATGTCCCCATTGAATTTATTAGGGAAATCCTAGAAAAAGACAAGGAATTTCATGCTTCCCAAGGGATGTATTTAGAAAACGTTTGGCAAAATACAGACAATGAAAAGGAAGTTTTTTTCCTATTCAAAATTGATTCAACGGAAAAAACAAAAGTGCTTATCGACAAATTACATGCGCAAGCTTTAGTGGAAAATCCAGAAGCAAATCTGCCAACCATGATATACTTAGAATAAAAAATGTTCCAATTAAACAAAATACATCACATTGCCATTATCTGTCCATTTACGGTGTACAGCTATACTTTGAGTTTAGCAAAATAACTATTGTATGCCTATCCAAAAAATAAAAAAAAATTACCGCAAAACCCGGTACGTTCTTTACAAAGAAACTCTAGTCGATTTTAAAGAGCATTTTTGGGCTTTTTTGGGTTCATTTGTGGGAATTGGAGTTATCGCCTACATGCAATCCAAAAAGCTGCCTCATTCTGACGTGGTATTTCTTATAGGTTCCTTTGGCGCATCAAGTGTTTTAATTTACGGAGCTATTCAAAGCCCATTGGCTCAACCCCGAAATTTGGTTGGAGGCCATCTCATATCGGCAATTGTGGGCGTAACTGTCGCTAAATTTGTTCCTGATATCTTATGGCTCACGGCGGCGCTATCCGTTTCTATTTCTATCGTTTTAATGCAATTGACAAAAACACTGCATCCTCCGGGAGGAGCTACCGCTTTGATAGCGGTAACCGGTTCGGCACAAATAAAAAATTTAGACTACTGGTATGTGATTAGCCCGGTACTAAGCGGCGTAATCATTCTTCTTTTTGTAGCACTAATTTTCAACAACGTGACCTCCAACCGATATTACCCAAACCATAAAAAATATCACAAATTCAGGAAGAAAATTCATACTTCACTTAAAATCAAAAACTAAGAATCCCTTCAAAGTTAAATTGAAAATACGTAGATATTCTATTTTTTAAATCGGCAGACTTATAAATAATTCGTTTTGCCTTTTATATATGCATACGCAAAAATCTTATGAACAAATCCAGAATCTGAAAACTTAAATCTAAAATTAAATTTTACCTTTGACCTTTCAATAAAAACAAAGATTATGGTATACAAATTCAGAGTAATATTAGATGCGGAAGAAGATATATTCAGAGATATAGCAATACTTGCTGATGATACCTTAGAAGATTTACACAACGCCATCTTCAACTCCTTTGGTTTTGACGGTATGGAAGTGGCTTCGTTCTACACTTGTGACGAAACTTGGAATCAAGAGGATGAAATCTCCTTATTTGATACCGGAGACGTCCTTGGCGAGCAAAAAATCATGAGTGATTATCAACTCTCTGATATTTTAGACGAAAAGAACACGAAAATAATCTACGTATACGACTTCATCAACATGTGGACATTTCTTGTCGAATTGGCCGCAGTAGAAGAACAAGTTGCCGGAAACACCTATCCGGAAACCTTATTCTCGCATGGAGAAATGCCGGATGAGGCTATGGAGAAAAACTTTGAAGCAGAAAATGCGGATGATTTCGCAAGCGAATTTGAAGATGATTTAGACGAGGATGATCTGGATATGTTTGAAGGGGATGACAGCTTTGAGGATTTTGGGTTTGAAGAGAATTGGAACTAAAAATAGTAAAAACTAAGAATCAAGAGCCAAGATCAAAGACCTTATAAGCGTCCTTTATCTTGGCTCTTTCATCTAATAAAAAAATAAAAAAAAATGATCAATCTTTTTAATACACACATAGAGACTCTTTCTATTCACAGAGTAGGAAACAAAAGTCGCAATGAACCTATTTTTTTATCGGAACAGCCTTTTAGTCTTCAGGATGAAATTGTGCCACTAATAAAGGAATTTTTCTTAAAACCCTTTAGGGAAAAGGAAGAAAACTATTTTCAGTTTGCCCATGAAGTAGATTTGGATTACAATGACATGTTTAAATTTGCCACCGAGATTTTTGACAATCCAGCTAGCTTGCATGAGGGATCCAAAAAAATAACCCAGCATTTATACGAACAGTCAAACCATCCGCATATCAAGAATGGCGAGGTTTACGTAACCTACTTGACCAATGTGAATATTGACAACAATGTTGTGGATGCCATCGGTATTTTCAAAAGCGAATTGCAAGCTGACTTTTTGCAGTTTGAAGAAAAAGGAACGCATCTTGAAATGATATTGCAGCAGGGAATCAACCTTAGCAAATTGGATAAAGGATGCATCATTTTCAACCATAAGAAAGAGGAAGGCTATAAAATCCTTACCGTTGACAGCAACCGCTATGACGCGCGTTATTGGTTAGAGCATTTCCTATCGGTTGACGCATTTGAAGATGAAAATTTCATCACAAAGAAATACTTGAAATTTTGTCAAAGTTTCGCCAAAGACGTTGTATTTCCGGCGGAAGACAAGAAGGAAGAAGTAATGTTCATGAACCGCTCCGTGAATTATTTTGCCAAAAACGACCAGTTCGAGGAAACCAATTTCCTGAACGAAGTATTGGACAATCCAGACTTGATCCCAGAATTCAAGAATTACAAGGTGGATAAGGGCGAAAAATATAGTATCGAAGATGTGACCTCGTTCCCAATAGCGAATGCGGCCGTTACCGATGCGCGAAAATCAATCAAAAACATCATTAATCTGGATACCCACATCCAAATAAAAATGGATTTCATCAATCCCGAAAGCGCGGAGAAATTTGTGGAAAAAGGATGGGACGAGGAAAAACAAATGTATTACTATTTGGTATATTTCAATAAGGAAGAGAAATCGTAACGATCGTTGCGCTATCAAACATATTCAGTCCCCGATTACAAATTGTAATTGGGGATTTTTTATTTGGTGGCTATCCTTATCTTGAAAGCGGTCTACGGTGGAAATGATTTTTATTTTTTTGTAAGTATTTTTGTATTTATAATGTTAAAACGTGCTTTTAATCGATTATTTTGTTTGTTTTGTCGATATTTTTATACTTTCATCGAACCCAAAACCAAACTATTATGAACACTATCGAAATCAAAGAAAATTTTGTTTGCAAAAATTTTATTTGTCTGCTTTTTGGACATAAAATTGTAACCACCAGAACTATTACAAATCACATCAAAGAATACAAATGCACCAATTGTGATTTAGAATTAACAAATGACGTGCAGGGGCGAACCACTTTTCTTACCACGGAACGCAAAGAAATAAACGAAGCTTTGAAAGATTTTCTTCAAAAAAAGACGCATGCAGCTTAATGATTTTTAAAGTCAAATAAAGGAAGTCTCCTTAGAGATTCTGATTTCTGAGATTGCGCCTATAAATACGATTTGTTTTTTAACCTTAACTAAATTCAAGGAAATGATAGTACTTTTATTAACCCATTTGATTTTGTTGGTAAAACAGAATATGAATCGAAAAAAGGAAATGAATAATCAGCCAACTAAAAAAATGGAGTTTTTAAATGTATCGTAAAATCTAAAATCCCGGTTTGAATAAATTGGCATTTTTGAAGTTTCTGGTAACGAATCTGAAAGCGGCGGTCAAAACATTCCCCATTCGCTTGGCGTTTTTAAAATTTAAATCGTTTGTATATTTATACAAGTCCGATTTCAACTGTTGCACATGTTCATCTGGGGCAATAAGATCTTGTCCCATAATCTTCAATAGTCTTTTGATACGGGTTTCAGCAGAAAGAATTCTTTTTGCCAATACGGCACGTTCCTCATTTTTATATTGCTCTACGGAACTTTCCTGCAGTTTATCTTTAACCAATTTGACCATAGGATAATTCTCCTTGAAGAACTGCGGGCGATAAATTTTGAAGTTACCTTCGTAACATTGCTGGTCAAAATCAATCGGGCGAATCCTATAAACCACCTGGTCAAAATCGTGAATGGGTACAATCACGTAATTATAGGCTCTCATATCGCCCAAAAGTCGGATCATACAGCGCTCATTAAACTTCACAAACTCTTTTGCTATCTGGGATTTTTCAGTGTCGCTGCAGTCCTGCAATAATGTTTTTATAAAAACGTCACCGGGAATACCCATGATGTGTTCTTCTATCAGCGTCTCTTCGTACACTAGAAAGTTTATTTTATCCGGAGACAGAATATGTTCCAATTCAAGTCCGTACACCCTCGAGGCATCTGCTTTCTTAACATAAAAATGAGTGTAATTGTCATTTAAGATGTTTCTGACCTTTATTCGAAAAGGCTTTGAATTTCCAAAAGTGCAATAATCGATCGAATCTATATTCAGAAATTTAATGATATCTAAATTACCATCCGAGTGCAGCAGAGAATAGATTTTCTTTAAAGTCAAATCGATTTCATTTCTCTCAAATTCGTTATAATATACCCGAATCCATAAGGTGTCCTCTTCCTGCTTATCATAAACGTTTATAAAACCTGAAAAGCGCAATAAATCATCATAATATATTGGCACTTTAGAGATACGGTCAAATCTCTTCAAATAGTCAGCAAGTGAATTATTTATGGGATAAGTAGGTTTTTTAAATAGAATTGCGCCGTCGTTCATTAGGAGTGTATTTGATACAAATTTACGTCAATTAAAACGTAATGGCAATTAAACCCTAACTTCTCCGTTTTTAGCAAGGACTTTTACCATCCTTTGAGGCCTTTACAATAAAAAACCAATCCCTTCTTCTAGTAAGAAAAATTCTATTTAGACAATAAAGCGGTTCTTCATGAATGAGATCAAAAACATTTGATTAACAACTGTTTAACTACGGTCTAAATTAATAATTTCAAAAAAAAACCTTTTTTAACGTTAAAAGCCCAGTAAAAACAATATTTATTTTAAATTTGAAAGTCCCCAAGACGGCTTACAACCTTACAACCTACTATGACAAAGCATAAAATTTATATTGAGGCGGCCGAAACCGCTAAAATTGGAATATGGGAATCAAATCTAGAAACAGATACTGTTTATTGGGATTCGATTACGAAAAGCATTCTTGAAGTTCCCGAAGATTTTGTTCCAGTAAATGGCAGCGGAATTAATTTCTATACTGAAGGAAAAAACCGAGAAAAAATCAGAAGCCTAATTCAGAGGGCAACTGATTGCGGAATTTCTTTTATAGATAAGTTTCAAATCACTACCGCTAAAAACAATATTAAATATGTTGAATGCATTTGCCAAGTCGAAGTTGTAAATAATAAAGTGACCCGATTGTTGGGCACGTTTCAGGACATCACAAAAGAGCAAAATCTTATTAATGAACTGCAACTAAGCGTTGAAAAATTCTCTTCGGTTTTTTCTAGCGCTAACGATGCCATTATTATCATTAACTCTGCCAGCGGAATCATTTCGGACTGCAATCCTCGGTCATACGAACTTACCGGCTACAGCTCTTCTGAATTAATGGGCTTGCACAATTCCGAACTATTCCCAATGGAGAAAAGAAAAGAGATTCGAGTTTTTTTGGCTGATCAATTAAAAAAAGACGACCACTTTGTTAAAGAAACCTATATAAAATCATATGATGGAACGATAATTCCCATTGAAGTAGCATCAGGAAAAAAATTCATGATCGACAATCAAACTTTTCTTGTTTGTTTTTTAAGGGACATCAGCGAACGCAAAAACAGTGACTATACTCTCAATATGCTGTCACTTGTCGCTTCTGAAACGACAGATGCCATTTTAATTTCAAACCCAGATGGCATAGCGGTTTGGGCAAACAAATCGTATACAAAACTAACTGGCTATAGCTTAGAAGAAACGGTAGGCAAGAAACCGCGCTATTTATTAAATGGTCCAGAAACTGATTTGCAAACCATCCACAACATCAACTTCGCGATAGAAAACAAAAAGGATCTAAAATTTACCATTCTTAATTATAATAAATCGAATGAAAAATTCTGGTACGAATCAAATATTACCCCAGTATTTGACGATAGGGGCAACTGCATTAAATTTGTATGCGTTGGAAGAGATGTAACTGCCCGAATTGAAAAAGAGATTGAGCTCAAAAGAATATTAGAAGTCACCAGCCAACAAAACAACAAACTTTTTAATTTCGCGCATATCGTTTCCCATAATATTCGGTCACACACCAGTAACCTATTAATGGTTTTGGACGTAATAGAGACTGCTAAGGACACCAACGAAAAACTTTCCTACATTGAGATGTTTAAAGAAGGGACGGAAAAATTGTCTGAAACAATTGAATATCTAAACGAGATCATTACGATCCAAAAAAACACAAATATTAAAAAAAAGGATATTAATTTACATGATGAAATCGAAAAAACCAAAATAACATTACGATTAAGCATTTTAAAAAGCCAAATAGAAATAAACCATACCATCCCCGATGACCTGACGGTAAGCGTAATACCAGCCTACTTGGATAGCATATTGCTTAACCTTTTTACAAATGCGATAAAATACAGATCCCGAAAACGAAAATCTTTTTTAGAAATTGGCTATGAAGTCAATGAACACTACACTATTATAAGCTTCAAAGACAACGGATTAGGATTGAATTTAAAAAAGAACGGGCATAAAATATTCGGAATGTACAAAACCTTTCACGGTAATGAAGACGCCAGAGGAATCGGTTTATGCATTACCAAAAATCAACTTGAAGCCATGAAAGGAAAAATCGAGGTAGAAAGTGAAGAAGGAATTGGATCCGTTTTTAAAATCTATATCAATGAAAAATAAAATTACCTATATCATTGATGATGATAAATTATCTATAAAACTAATGAGCATGTTAATTTCAAAAAATGAATTTTGCGAGGAAATAATTTCATTTTCTAATCCCCAACTTGCTCTAGACGAACTAAAAAAAAATTGCAATATTCCTTTAAATCTCCCTGATGTTATATTATTGGATTTGAATATGCCCATTTTAGATGGCTGGCAGTTTCTGGATGAGTTTATCCTTTTGCCGATATGTAAAGAGATTTGCATTTTTATTGTTAGCTCTTCAATTGACCCTTATGATATTGAAATGGCAAAAGAATACGATATGGTAAAAAGCTACATTATGAAACCAATCACCTCCAAAAAACTGGAAGCGGCTTCCGAATTAATTTGAACCTCAAACTAATTTCAAATTAACAGTAACAATTTCCTATCTTGTTCGTCCTATAAAAAACATAAAAAACGAACATCTTGCAAACCATACTTTCTATAAAAAACCTAAACAAGCGTTATGGCAGTTTACAAGCCTTGCGAAATGTTTCATTTGAAATAAAAAAGGGTAACGTTTACGGTATTCTGGGGCCTAATGGCAGTGGTAAGTCCACAACATTGGGAATCGTTTTGAATGTGGTGAACAAAACTTCGGGTGAATACAGCTGGTTCGACGGCAAAATGCAAACCCACGATGCTTTGAAAAAAGTAGGAGCCATTATCGAAAGGCCCAATTTTTACCCTTACATGACGGCGGAGCAAAACTTGAAGCTGGTCTGCAAAATAAAGAACATCAGTTATAATAAAATTCAGGAAAAACTGGAATTGGTTGGTTTAGATGAAAGAAAAAACAGCAAGTTCAGCACTTTTTCTTTAGGAATGAAACAACGTCTAGCAATCGCCTCCGCACTGCTGAATGACCCAGAAATATTAATTTTGGACGAACCCACTAATGGTTTGGACCCGCAGGGAATCCACCAGATCAGGGACATCATTAAACAAATTGCTGCGCTAGGAACAACCATCCTATTGGCTTCGCATCTTTTGGACGAAGTCGAGAAAGTATGCACGCATGTATTAGTTTTAAGAAAAGGAGCGGTTTTATATTCCGGTACAGTTGATGGCATGTCAGCAAATGAAGGCTTCTTTGAACTGCAAGCGGATGACACCGAAAAAATGATACAGCTTTTGAAAACGCATCCTGCCGTCGAAAGTGTCAAAAAAGAGGAAGGGAAGGTTTTTGTCTATTTAAAAAGTGCATTGGAAGCAGCGAATTTGAATAAATTCCTTTTTGAAAACAATGTTAATCTAAGCCATTTGGTAAAACGCAAACACAGTCTGGAGGAGCAATTTTTAGAGTTGACAAAAGGCGGCGGTCAGGTTTCACCAACTGCAAAATCCTAAATTAACAAATCCTAATTCCTAAATCAAAAATGAAAAGATTACTTTCCATAGAACTCCAAAAAATCTGGCTTAACAAGGCCAGTCGGGTACTGACCTTGACCTACTTTATTTTGCTTTCTTTTATTGCGCTGATTGCGTCAATCAAATTTGACATTGGCTTTTTTAAATTAAATCTTGCCGAAATGGGAATTTTCAACTTCCCTTTCATTTGGCATTTTAACACCTATATAGCAGCTTGGCTAAAATTCTTTTTGGCCATCGTAATTGTATCGATGATGGCAAATGAATACAGTTACGGCACCTTAAAACAAAACCTGATTGACGGGATGAGCAAAAAGGAATTCATTCTTTCAAAATTTCTGACGGTGCTCCTCTTTGCGTTTGCCTCTACCGTTTTCGTTTTCGTCATGAGTTTGCTTTTGGGTTACAGCTTTTCTTCCTATACCGAAATAGGCATCGTATTCTCGAACATGGAATACCTTTTGGCTTTTTTCGTCAAACTGGTTGGCTTTTTCTCTTTTTGCTTGTTCTTGGGGATATTGGTAAAACGTTCTGCATTTGCCCTGGGGTTCCTTTTAGTTTGGAACATAGCAGAAGCAATAGCAAAAGGCCTTTTGGTCTTTAAAATTTTTCCGGAAAATAAAATAGCCGATTCTATTACACAGTTTTTCCCCTTGGAATCCATGTCGAATTTAATAGTAGAGCCTTTTTCCAGATTATCCTTAATTAAAACAATCGGAACCCAAATCGGAGTGGATAACATAAAGGATTATAGCGTTCATTTTTCATCAATACTCATTGTATTGGCGTGGTCTCTACTATTTATGATATTTTCCTATAAGTTGCTAAAAAATAGAGATTTATAGTATCTTTATGGGACTATGAAATGTATTAAACCACTATTTTATATCCTCATCATCTATTGCACGGTTAGCGCATCGGCACAATCTATTCGTATAGATGATTCAAAAAATGCTGTTGATCTTGTACAGATAGTGACAAATAATAGCTCCTGCGTTAGCGTTACCGGTGAAAGTGTAAATGGAGATAATTTTTCTTTAGGTCAAAATAGTTTTGGGTATTTTAACAATCAAGGCGGAAGCTTTCCCTTTAAAGAGGGCATCATTTTAAGTACTTGGAGCAGTATTTATTCTCCGGGTCCATTTATAAGGGAACCGGCAAACGGTCCCAAAAGCGGGAACTCAAGCTGGACAGGAGATGCAGATTTAGAGCAGGCCTTAGGAATTACTAACACCTCAAATGCTACTGCATTAGAATTTAATTTCACAGCCATAACTAACACTATAAGCTTCAATTATCTATTTGCTTCTAATGAATATCAGGACAATTTTCCCTGCAACTATTCAGACGGTTTTGCATTTTTGATTAAAGAAGTGGGCACAACCGCTTACCAAAACTTAGCGGTCCTTCCTGGAACAAACACTACCGTTTCTTCACAAAACGTGCATCCCACTATAGAAACTTTCAATAGCACAACCGGGCCAAAACCGGGCTGCCCCGCCGTCAACAAAACTTATTTCGGAAGCCTAAACACGAGTCCTACAAATACAAGTCCTATAAACTACAGCGGGCAAACTATTGTAATGAATGCGCAAACGACCGTTGTGCCCGGAAAAACATATCATGTAAAATTAGTCATCGCTGATCAAGGCGGGTACTATTATGATTCGGCCATTTTTATTGAAGCGGGAAGCTTTACATCAAAAATAGAATTAGGTTCTGATCGTGTTGCGCCAAACAGCGCAATATGTTTTGGTGAAAATTTTAGTATTGATACCAAGCTGCCTTCCTCTTACATTTACAAATGGTTTAAAGATGGCTCTACAATACCGATACCGGGCGAGACCAACCCTACATATCAGGCTTCCGTAACCGGTGATTACAGGGTTGAAGTTGAAATAGGAAATTCTAGCTGCAACGCATCCGGCGAAATAAAGCTTGAATTTACACCGGAAATTGTATTGAACAACTCAACCTTAATTCAATGCGATGACAATGGTGATGGAGTTTCAATTTTTGATTTGACAAAGAAGGATACTGAGATAAAAAACAATGATTCCAGCTTAGGCCCCATCGTATATTACGAAAGATTATCTGATGCAAAAGTATCAGTTAATCCAATACAGAATCCCACAAATTACAATAACAAATCTGCAAATCAGATTGTTTATGCAAGCGTTTCAAATACCACCGGCTGTTCAAACTACGCTGAACTACAACTGCAAATCTCCAACAATATGATTGCGGCACAAAACCCGGTAACAACTTGTGACGGCGACATGAACCAAGACGGATTGTACCGTTTCGATTTGAACTCTCAAGTTAGCCCACAAATTTTGCAGGGCCTACCTCTAGGACTAACGGTAGAATATTATTTGAGTCCAACCGATGCCGTCCTGCAAAGCAACCCATTACCCAATATCTTTAACAATACGGTGCCGAATCAACAAACCATTTATGCGCGAGTCTTAAACGGAACAGATTGTTATGACACCACCCCTATTACTTTGAAAATAACCCCATTTGATGGAGCAAATTTTCAAGACGAGACTGCTTCTTTATGTAACGGGAATGAAGTAAATATATCCTTTGCAACTGGTTATGCCAGCTACCTTTGGAATACTGGCGCAACAACCAGTGCTATAACCGTAAGTGCCTCTGGCGATTACTCCGTGAAGGTGACCAATGACAACGGATGTGAAGCCACGAAAACATTTCATATAACCCCATCCGGAATCGCAACGATAACTGCAGCGGAAGTCAACGGTTTTTCAGGAAATCAAAATTCAGTTTTGATAGAATATACAGGAGTGGGAAACTATGAGTTTTCGATTGACGCCAGCTATTTTCAAGATGATGCAAAATTTGAAGGTCTATCCCCCGGCACGTATTCGGCGTATGCAAGGGATAAGAACGGCTGCGGCTTGTCAGCACCCTTTTTATTTTATGTGTTGGATTACCC
>NZ_DATBVQ010000131.1:0-5013 GCF_036515215.1 Flavobacterium sp. | reverse complement strand
AGACTTGCAAAACGAATTGTTTCCGAACAAAGGTTTGCAGGAACGTCAAGTCAATTTTTCCGAGTTCTATTTGGAGAATGGCGACAATTTGATTCCGACAATTATCGATAAATTGAAACCTTTGGAACAAAATTTCGACATAATTGTATTGCCTTAAATTGGAAGAATAAAACACTAGGCACTTTTAAACAAACAAAAATCTATGGCTAAAGAACGCTTAATTTCGCTTGATGTATTTAGAGGGCTTACCATTTTATTAATGACAATTGTAAATAATCCCGGAAGCTGGGAACACATTTACCCGCTCTTAGAACATGCGGAATGGAACGGATGCACCCCGACCGATTTGGTTTTCCCCTTCTTCATATTTATAATGGGAGTCGCCATCCCGTTTGCGATGCCCGAAAAAATATTTGACGGCTCAACTTTCAATAAAATAGCAGTCCGAGCTTTGCGTATTTTTTGCTTGGGACTGTTCCTTAATTTTTTCGGCAAAATAGAACTTTTTGAATTGCAAGGAATTCCCTTATTGATTGGGCGTTTAGCAATAACAATTGCAGTCTGTTACGCGCTAATGGGGAATTTTAGTTTAAAAATCAAAACCTACGTAACACTTACTGTATTTGTTGTCTTGCTCTTTTTAGCATACAGCGGTATTGAAGCCTATCAAGAAGTTAGAATCCCTGGAGTATTGCAGCGAATAGGAATTGTTTACTTCTTTGTTTCATTTTTGTATTTAAAAACTCGTCAAAGAATACAAATACTGACAGTCGTTTTGCTGCTATTGCTTTATTGGGTTTTAATGGCTTTAGTGCCGGTTCCGGGAATTGGAGCCGCAAACTTTGAAAAAGGGACCAACTTGGCCGCTTGGCTGGACAGTGTGCTGTTAAAAGGACATATGTGGGTCTATTCAAAAACTTGGGATCCTGAAGGAATTTTAAGTACCCTTCCCGCAATTGCCACCGGTATAACGGGATTGCTTATTGGGCAATGGCTTAATCGCCCACTCCCAAAGTTGGAAATCGTCAAAAAAATGGCGCTAACGGGTATACTACTTGTGGTATTGGGTTTGCTATGGAATACCGTTTTCCCCATCAACAAATCGCTTTGGACCAGCTCCTATGTTTTATATACTTCCGGAATAGCCATCCTGTGTTTGACCTTGTTGTATTACATCATTGATGCTGTTGACTATAGAAGGGGAACAAAGCTGTTTTTAATTTGGGGTGTCAATCCAATGATCGTATTCTTTTTTTCGGGCATTATTCCGCAAGGATTGAGAATGATCCAACTTCAAAACCCGGAACTGTCAACGGAACAAATCAATCTTCAAAAATATCTTTACAGCTTTTGGATTGCTCCTTTTTTCAATAATCCATTGGACTCATCCTTGGCTGGAGCTTTGATCTACGTCGGAATCTGGTCCTTCATTTTGTGGTTATTTTACAAAAACAACCTGATATTTAAAGTATAAGATCCTATAAACACCACTTTAATCAAATAAAAGCGGCGAAACTGTTGATTTACTAATTTCAATTCAAAAAAAAGACTATTTTTGCACCCAAATTAAAATAAAACAAAAAAAATGGCTACTAATAGAACATTTACAATGATTAAACCTGATGCTGTAGCAAACGGACACATCGGAAACATTCTTGCAATGATAACAAATGCAGGTTTCAAAATCGTTTCTTTAAAATTAACTCAACTTACTATTGCTGATGCTCAAGCATTTTATGCTGTACATGCTGCTAGACCTTTCTACGGAGAATTAGTTGAATTCATGTCAAGAGGACCAATCGTTAGTGCTATTTTAGAAAAAGACAACGCTGTTGAAGATTTCAGAACTTTAATTGGTGCTACTAACCCAGCTGATGCAGCTGAAGGTACTATCCGTAAAGCTTATGCTACTTCAATTGGAGAAAATGCAGTTCACGGTTCTGATAGCGATGAAAATGCAGCTATCGAAGGTGCGTTCCATTTTGCAGGAAGAGAGCAGTTCTAATCTATGATTGAAGATTTTAGATTTTTGAATTAACATTTGAAAATCATATATATAAAAATCCCGTTTCAAAATTTTGAAACGGGATTTTTTTTTATCGTAAAATCTGAAATCCTTATCTTAAAATAACGGCAGTCACAACATCTCGGCGCAACTCCTCGTTAATCATCGCCACAATCTTAGATTTACCGTGGCTCAATTCTTCCCGCAAAACAGACGAGGTCAACTCTACATACAAAGTACTCCCTTTCAAAACCACATTTTGCGTATAGCTGTTAACGCCATTCCCCATCAGGTTTTTCCAGGCGTCCTTCACGTCAATCTGATCCATTCCGGGTTGCAATTTATTCACTTGGATAATTTGTTTCAAAACATCCCCTACCGTACTCTGGTTATTTAATCTTTTCGCCATCTCCTGTCAAATTTATTGGTCCTGCTTTTTTATAATGGTATTCTTTTTTCTCGCTATTCTTTAGCACTAATTCTTTATCTGATAGTGTGATTAACTCTTCGCTCCATTTGGCGTAAGGAGTCGAATAGTCCAAGAATGCTTTATCATCCTCAAATCGAACCGCTACATTTTCATACGAATCATTCGTTAAAAAACTGCCGTCCATTTGCGGCATTACTTTTTTTCTGCTCCCTTTATTATCCTTACCTATGTCAAAGTAATCGTAACTCTCATTCATTTTGTAATCCTTGTCTTTGCCCTCGTCAAAAACAACTTTTTCTATTTCCCAGTAGCCATTGATCTTGGCAATATCAGTAGGCTGAATTTTTTGTTGACAGCCAACAAAAAAGAGGGAGAGTAACAAAATTTTAAAGGCGTTTTTCATACAATTATTTTTTTTAGGAGCTATTTCCTGCTGTACGCTATATTCCCGATAATAAAAACTAGGGCTGAAAAAGCCTTGTTTTTCTAAATCGGGAGATGCCGCTTCCATCAGGGCTAGGGATTTTGGGGAAACAATTACTTTTTTTCTATTCTACAAAGTTAACTTTAAAAAATTCAAACAAAAGAAAAATACCAAATCACATTAGACTATTTTAACTATTTTTGATTCTATATAAAATATAACTTGCTATGACAACAAAAACAATTTATAGTTTACTCGCTCTTATTTTATGTATTAGTTGTAGCACTGACTCATCACAAACAACACAAACCCCTACCGAAACAACCTATTTTCCACCGTTAACAGGAACTGCCTGGGAAACAAAATCGATAAAAAGTTTGGGGTGGAAACAAGAAGCCGTACAACCACTTTTGGATTATTTAGAACTGAAAAATTCTAAGAGTTTTATCATTTTAGTCAATGGGAAAATTGTAATAGAAAACTATTTCCACGGACATTCTGCTACTTCCAATTGGTATTGGGCAAGCGCCGGAAAAACATTAACTGCAACCCTTACTGGTATTGCAGAACAAGAAGGCTTTTTAAACATCAGTAACAAAGTGTCAGATTATATTGGCACATCATGGAGTAGCTTACCATTAAATAAAGAAAATCTAATTACTAATAAACATTTACTTACAATGACTTCTGGCTTGGAAGATATTGATAACGGCGATGCTGTAAACCAAGCCAGTCTTACCTACAAAGCGGATGCTGGAACCCGCTGGGCGTACCACAATGTCTATGTAAAACTACAAGATGTGGTTGCTAAAGCATCGGATCAAAGTTGGAGCAACTATTTCAATACAAGGCTGAGAGATAAAATTGGCATGGATGGCGCTTGGTTTCAATCAGGAAACAATTCAGTATACACAAGTACAACAAGAAGCATGGCGCGTTTCGGACTACTAATGGCCAATAAAGGAAAATGGCAAAGTACCGTTGTCTTAAACGAAAATTATTTTAATGCTGCTACAAACAGCTCACAAAACATAAATTTAGGATATGGTTATTTATGGTGGTTAAATGGAAAAAACAGCTACCATTTACCACAATCACAATTACAATTCAATGGAAGTATAATTCCATCAGCTCCAAATGATATGTTTATGGCATTAGGGAAAAATGATCAAAAAATTTACGTCATCCCTTCTAAAAACATGGTCGTTATCAGAATGGGTGATGCAGCTGACAATGTCAACTTGGGCTTATCCGCTTTTGACAATGTATTATGGCAAAAAATCAATGCTTTATACCAATAAAAACTACTGCCTTTTTGCTTTTTTGGTAAGACCCAAAACAAAAAAACCTACTCCTATTACCAATAAAACATAATAAATAATGATGTTTTCGTCCCTGATAACATTTGCCAAAACAAAGCAAACAACACTTATTAAGTAAAGATAAATCGAACTTAAATTTTTAATGAAAGAGAAATTCATTGTATTTATCTATTTGAAAAAACTGTCCACAAACTCAAATTTGTTGAAGACTTGTAAGTCCTCAATTCCCTCTCCAACACCAATATATTTTACCGGTATCTTGAATTGGTCCGATATTCCAATGACAACGCCACCTTTTGCGGTTCCGTCTAATTTGGTTACGGCAAGAGAAGTCACCTCAGTTGCAGCAGTGAACTGCTTGGCTTGCTCAAAAGCATTTTGTCCGGTTGAACCGTCAAGAACTAATAAAACATCATGAGGGGCATCGGCTACGACTTTTTGCATAACGCGTTTCACTTTTGTCAATTCGTTCATTAAATTGACTTTATTGTGCAAACGTCCTGCGGTATCAATAATTACAATGTCAGCATCTTGGGCAACTGCAGATTGCAAGGTGTCAAATGCTACCGAAGCGGGATCGCTTCCCATATTTTGTCTTACAATGGGAACACCTACTCTATCTGCCCATATTTGCAGTTGGTCAATTGCGGCGGCACGAAACGTATCTGCTGCGCCCAGAACCACTTTATATCCTTGTTTTTTGAATTGATATGCTAACTTTCCAATTGTTGTCGTTTTGCCGACACCATTAACACCTACAACCATTAAAACATAAGGCTTGGTTTGGATTGGAATAACAAACTCTGTGGCTTCACCTGTATTTGTTTCAGAG
>NZ_DATBVQ010000130.1:0-80685 GCF_036515215.1 Flavobacterium sp. | reverse complement strand
CTTAAACTGAATGGTATTTGCTAAATTTCCGGTAATGCCCGCTACAGGAATATTCAAAGATTGCCATGAACCCGATACACTGGAAATAGCATGAGGGATTTCTGCGCCTGAACTGATTACATATACATTTGGGCTTTGATTGTCAGTCCAAACATCAACATGCAAATATTCCATGGTAGAAATGTTTTGGGGATTGCCTGACCAATCAGTACCTTGATAATTAAAATTGGCATACTTTAAAGCATTATTGCCGGCAATCGCCTCTTCGGTAACTACAGTGCTTTGACCCCAATTTGGGTTTGTATTGACGCCCGCGATATTAGCGTAAGCAGAGCCGTAAATCGAGATCACATCACTAGCGATTCTTGAGGGCGGTGTTGGGGCCGCACTCGTAGGCGTTTGGGCAAACCCTAATGAAGAAACCATTAAGATAATTAAGTGGGTAATTTTTTTCATAAGCTTGAGTTATTTAGTTGTTCTCAAATTTATGAATGTATTGCGTTGTCACTTTAAAACTAGAGCATCTAAAAACTATACAAAATTTTAATCAAGCTATTTATCATTAATGACAGTAAAATATGGTATTGCAAGCATTTACTTAATTTAGGGATGGGTATCGAAACCGATAATTCAATTAAATGTTGTGGTAATGTAGTGGGAAATTATTATTATTCGTTGTTAAAAAATAGTATCCCAATAAATTTTTAAGCAATAAAAAATCATAAACATAAAAAAAATCATAAAAAATTACATTAACACGATTTATTAAACCAAAAAAAATCCCTTGACCGTTTTTCAACAGACGAGGGATTGATAGTTCTTAAAACTTATACTTCTTTATAGTTCAAATGCTTTTTTAGGATTGTTGTCCAACAATAATTCCATCGGGTTTTCTAATGCTTCCTTTACGGCAACCAAGAAACCAACAGACTCACGACCATCAATAATTCTGTGGTCATAAGAAAGTGCCACATACATCATTGGGTGAATTTCCACTTTACCGTTTACGGCAATTGGACGTTCGATAATGTTGTGCATCCCTAGAATTCCAGATTGAGGAGGATTGATGATTGGAGTAGATAACATACTTCCAAATACACCACCGTTAGTAATCGTAAAAGTACCACCAGTCATATCGTCAACTGTAATCTGTCCGTCACGTGCTTTTATGGCCAATCTTTTAATATCTGCTTCAACACCACGGAAAGTCAAGTTCTCTGCATTGCGAACAACTGGAACCATTAATCCTTTTGGTCCCGAAACCGCGATGGAGATATCACAGAAATCGTAAGCTATTTTATAGTCACCGTCCATCATTGAGTTCACATCCGGATACAATTGCAATGCTCTAGTTACCGCTTTTGTGAAAAATGACATATATCCTAAACCAACGCCTGCATGTTTAGCTTTGAATTCCTCTTTATATTGATTACGAATCAAGTTGATAGGCGTCATGTTTACTTCGTTAAAAGTAGTCAACATAGCCGTTTCGTTTTTGGCGGCAACCAATCTTTCCGCTACTTTACGACGCAACATCGAAAGTTTTGAACGCTCAGAACCACGGCTTCCACCTGTAGGGGTTCCCATAGATGGCGTTGCATTTACAGCGTCGTCTTTAGTTATTCTACCGTCCTTACCAGTTCCTGTTACAGTAGCCGGACCGATATTTTTTTCATCCAATATTTTTCTTGCTGCCGGAGATGGTGTTCCTGAAGCATATGTTGCCGCTGGAGCTGTCGGTGCTGCTGCTGCTGGAGCCGGAGCCGCTTTTGGCGCCTCGGCAACTGGAGCCGCTGCCGGCGCAGGAACTGAACTGGATGGTTTTGCTGCTGCAGTATCGATTAAACAAACTACTGCCCCTACCGCCACTGCATCACCTTCTTCTGCTTTTAACGTGATAATCCCACTTGCTTCAGCTGGTAATTCCAGTGTTGCTTTGTCAGAATCAACCTCAGCGATTGCTTGGTCTTTCTCTACATAATCTCCGTCTTTTACTAACCAAGTTGCAATTTCAACTTCCTTAATAGATTCCCCTGGTGATGGGACTTTCATTTCTAAAATCATCTTTTATAATTTTTAAATTATGAATTTTTATTTTCGAACTGTCCTAAAAACAATTTCTTTTTTATGTGCTTTATTTTCTAGCCTCGATGTCCAATTAGTCTCGCAATTACCTCTATATTTTTTCAATAAAAAGATATAGCAAACAGCGGGAAATAGCTCCTTATTTTACAAAAATAAGTTTTTATCAAAAACCATTTTCAGGGCATCCGCATGACGTCGTTTTGCTCTGGTGTAACTTCCCGAAGCTGACGCTGAGTAGGCTTTTAGAGAAGCCAGTCTGAATTTCACTAAATTGAAATTCATCAACATAAAGCCATAAGCCCCCATGTTCTTTGGTTCTTCCTGTGCCCAAACGTAATCGTCTGCATTTGGATATCTCGCTATAATCTCTTTTAATTGTTCCACCGGCAAAGGGAACAATTGCTCTATTCTGACAACGGCAACATCTTTGCGACCGTTATTTTCTCTTTCGGCGGTAATGTCATAATAGAATTTACCTGTACAGAATACCAATGTTTTCACTTGTTCTTTGTTGACTGTTTCGTCATCAAAAGTTTCCTGGAAACTACCTGTGGCAAATTCCTCCGCCGATGAAACGACCCTTGGATCACGCAACAAACTCTTTGGCGTAAACACGACAAGCGGCTTGCGGAATTTCGTTTTCATTTGTCTTCTTAGCAAGTGGAAGAAATTGGCTGGCGTTGTACAGTCGGCAACAAACATGTTATGTCTGGCGCAAAGTTGCAAATAACGCTCCATTCTTGCAGAAGAATGCTCAGCTCCTTGTCCTTCATATCCGTGAGGCAACAACAGAACGATTCCGTTTTGGTTGTTCCATTTGTCTTCTCCACAAGAAATATATTGGTCAATCATAATCTGGGCTCCATTGCTGAAATCCCCAAACTGCGCTTCCCATATGGTCAGTGTATTCGGGCTAGCCAAAGCATAACCGTAATCGAAACCTAAAACTCCATATTCAGATAAAAGAGAGTTGAAAATATTAAATTTTCCTAAATTTTCTCCTTCTAAATTATTTATCAAAACTACTTCTTCTTCAGAATCTTCGACTTTTACAACGGCATGACGATGCGAAAAAGTTCCACGCTCGACGTCCTGACCAGAAATACGAACATCATATCCTTCTCTCATCAACGAACCATAAGCCAAATGTTCAGCCATAGCCCAATCCAACCTGTCGGTTTCGAAAAACATGGTTTTCCTGTCGTTGATCAGTTTTTGAATTTTATTGATAAACTTTTTATCCGAAGGCAAATTACAAACTGCATTTGCAACGACTGTCAAATCTTCCTTTGGATAAGATGTATCCACTTTTTCAAGCATTTGCGTATCGGTGACTTGCACGAAACCTTCCCATTCATTTTTCATGAACGGTGTAATTACGGTCAAGGTCTTTTTACGGGATGCCTCTAGGTTTAATTCAAGATCCGATTTGTATTCAACTTCGAGACCTTTTACAAAATTGATATCTATGACACCTTCCGACAATAATTTTGCGGCATACAATTCTCTTGGATTCTGATGCTTGGCAATAATTTTATATAACACAGGTTGTGTAAAACGAGGCTCATCTCCTTCGTTGTGTCCATATTTTCTGTAGCCTAACAAGTCAATGAATACGTCACGACCAAATTGCATTCTGAAATCCAATGCAAAAGACATGGCGTGAACCACGGCTTCAGCATCATCACCATTGACATGCAACACTGGCGATAGCGTTACTTTGGCAACATCCGTACAATACGTTGACGAACGTCCATCAAGATAATTGGTTGTAAAACCTACCTGATTATTGATTACGATATGAATGGTACCTCCCGTTTTATATCCGTCAAGTTGTGCCATCTGGATAATTTCATAAAGAATACCTTGTCCCGCTATTGCGGCATCACCGTGAACGGCAATTGGTAAGACTTTTGAAAAGTCATCCGAAAAATATTTATCCTGTTTTGCTCTGGTAATTCCTTCAATTACCGCTCCCACTGTTTCCAAATGCGAAGGGTTTGGAGCAAGATTGATGCTAATGTGTTTTCCTGTTCTTGTTGTTTTATCAGCGGTAAGACCTAAATGGTATTTTACATCACCATCAAAATATTCCTGATCGTAATCTTTACCGTCGAATTCGCCGAATATATCTTGGGTTGATTTGCCAAATATATTTGCCAAAACGTTCAAGCGGCCACGATGTGCCATTCCCATAACAAACTGTTCGACTCCCTTTTCGGCTGCTTTTTCGATTAACGCATCAAGAGCTGGGATTATCGTTTCCCCACCTTCTAATGAAAATCGTTTTTGACCCACATATTTGGTATGAAGAAAACTCTCAAAGGAAACGGCCTCATTCAATTTATTCAGAATCGATTTTTTCTCTTCTGCAGAAAAATTAGGCTGATTGTCGTTAACCCCTAGTTTCTCTTGAATCCAGCTTACAATTTCTGGCTTTCGGATGTACATATACTCTACCCCTATGTGCTGGCAGTATATGGTATCAAGGTGTTGTATGATTTCGGCTAAAGTGCAAGGAGCGCGCCCGATAATTTTAGCGGCGTCAAAAACAGTATTTAAATCTGCTGATGAAAGTCCAAAATTAGTAATGTCAAGATTAGGCTCGAATGTTCTTCTTTCTCTTACCGGGTTCGTTTTTGTGAACAAATGTCCACGGGTACGGTACCCGTCAACCAGTTTTAATACATTAAACTCTTTTTGAAGTTTTTCAGAAATTTGTGAGTAGTCAACAGTGCCTGAAGCGGCAGCGACAATATGTTCGACAGGATTTTCACCATTGTAAGTCTCCATTCCAAAGTCGAAACCTTGAAAGAAACTTCTCCAACTTGGCTCTACGCTATCTGGATTTTCTAAGTACTGGTCGTATAATTGTGCAAAAAATTCTGTATGTGCTGCGTTTAAAAATGAGAACCTATCCATAATATTAGTGAATATACTTTTTGTTAAAATAGTTTGGCAAAAGTACAATAATCCACTAAATTTACATTTACTTTTAAATACTTTTATGTGTTAAAATGTTAAAAGCCGAGATGTTTATGAGAAAAAATAACTTTCAGCGCGTTTCCAAATCAATTTTGGTACTTATTGTCTCATTTATTTCGAATGGATTATTTGCCCAACAACAAAGCAATACGCCAAGATCAAGCACTGACTTCTGGAACCATGTTCAAATTGGCGGTGGTATTGGATTGGGTTTTGGTTCCGGATATACTGACATATCATTAACGCCCAGCGCAATCTATAATTTTAATGAATATGTAGCCTTAGGGCTTGGCGTGCAATATTCTTATGTAAGCCAAAAAAATTATTATAACTCCCATTTGTATGGCGGAAGCCTTATTGCACTATTCAACCCGATAAGAGAAATTCAACTTTCGGCGGAGCTTGAAGAATTACGCGTGAATATAAATCCGAACGATCCCGCCTACGTTCGGGAAGGTTTCTGGAACACGGGCCTATTTTTGGGCGCGGGATACCGCTCAAATAATGTCACTATCGGAGTGCGCTATAATGTATTACAAGACGATAACAAAGGAGTGTATAGCGATGCTTTTATGCCGTTTGTAAGGGTTTATTTCTAAAAACCAAGCGCCATTTACTTATAATTAACGGTATTTGTTTTTAAACCAGACTTTTTGCCATTCCCTTTTTAGAACTAAAAAAGACACTTGCTCAGCTAAAACAACCAAGTCCGAACCATCCATTCTCTTCACCTCCTCCTCAGAAACGTCAATTATGTAAAGTAGATTAAGGTATTCGGCAAATTTGTACTGAATCAACCTATAGATTTTTTCGTGCAATTGGATTTTCAATTCGTCGGGAGCAATGCTCATCGGAAAATCAATCCCTTCATTGGCCAAATTAAAATCCTTGTTTATCTGTTCAATTAGCTTGAGGTACAAAGCTTCCTTTTCCGCTTCCGAAAGCAATAAATCGACATTTTTTGGCGCTACAAACATTCGTTTTTTGTTTTTTAATTAATGAAATCAGAGTTCTAAAGCTACACTTTCCTACTCATTAAGTTTTCCCCGAAAGCCCTTAACATCGCTTTCTTGTCTTCCCCGATATTCATTTTTTCTAAGGTTCCAAAGGCTTTAAAAGTATAATCCTCTATTGCCTGCTGCGTTGCTTTTGAAGCACCCGAATCATTGAAAATTTCTTTTACCCAATTAATCTTGTCCGCATTATCATCAAGACGCTTTGAAAACACTTGCGTCAACTGTGACGCTTGTTCCTCATTGGAAAAAGCGATTGCTTTTAGATACAGATAGGTTTTTTTATTTTCAATAATATCCCCTCCCACTTGTTTCCCAAAAGTTTTCGGATCACCGAAAGCATCTAAGTAATCATCTTGCAATTGGAAAGCCAAGCCTAAATTCAATCCAAATTCATAAATCAAATCGGCATTCTCGTCAGAAGTTTCAGCAATTACCGCTCCCATTTTCATGGCGGCCGCGACAAGAACAGCTGTTTTATACTCAATCATCTTGAGATATTCAGGAATAGTAACATCATTCCGAGTTTCAAAATCAACATCCCACTGTTGGCCTTCACAAACTTCAAGTGCTGTTTTACTGAAAAGTTTAGCCAATTGCATAAAAATAACAGGCTCGTATTGTTCGAAATATTGATATGCCAGAATAAGCATCGCGTCACCGGACAGAATCCCCGAATTAACATCCCACTTCTCATGAACGGTTTGGTTTCCTCGGCGTAATGGCGCATCATCCATAATGTCATCATGAACAAGTGAAAAATTATGAAAAACCTCAACAGCCATAGCAGCAGGCAGCGCTTTTTTATAATCTGCATTAAATACTTCCGCCGCCATTAATGTCAAAACCGGACGCATTCTTTTACCGCCTAAACCCAAAATATAGGTAATGGGCTCATATAGATTTCTAGGTTCTTTAGTGACAAATTGATTTTCTAAATAGCTAAGGAAAAAGTCCTGGTACTGGTTAATGGCATGCATGAAAATAATTTTTTGGCTAATTTACAGCATTCAGCCGTGATTACAAACCCCGTTTCTTAATGAAATGTTAAAAATGTAAAAATACAATGGAAACTATTTTAGTATTCAAAGTTTCCTTATTACATTTGCACTGAAAATTAACATTTGGAATTAGCTATGAATACTACCCTACCGATACCAGCGACAAAATGGACAGTTGATTCTAATCAATCTGACGTTCTCATTAAAGCAAGACACTCTATAATTGCCTACATAGCAGGATCCATCAATAAATTTAAAGGACACGTAAACATTCACAAAGATGAAATAGAAGATGCATCAATTGAATTTTGCTTAGACATTACTAATACGGATACCACCTTAGATTTTTTACATTTAAATGATTTACCATATATCAATTTTAAATCGACTTCATTCCAAAAAATAAACAACAACATTAACTTTTTAAAAGGAGAAATGACCATTCGCAACATAACTAAAGTGGTGGAACTTGATGCTGAATTTATTGGAATAAGAACTTTTGAAGGAGTTGAAAAGGCAGTATTTGAAGTAGTCGGGCAAATAAACCGAAAAGATTTTGGGCTAACTTCAAATTCTAACCATCAAACGGGGGGATTGTCCTTAGGTCAAGATATAAAACTGATTGCCAGTTTGGAGTTTTCAGTTTAAAAAAAGGAGCAAAACATGAAAGAAAAAATAATTACAAAAGCGAGCGACATGTTCTTGAAACTAGGTTTTAAGAGTATCACCATGGACGATATTGCAAGCGAGATGTGCATTTCAAAAAAAACCATTTACAAATATTTCTGCAACAAGGAAATACTTGTTGAGGAAAGCACCGCTTTAATCCATAAAGAAGTACATGAAATCATAGACAACATTGTAGCAAAGAATCATAATGCGATTGAAGAAAATTTTGAGATACGAAAAATGTTTAAGGAAATGTTTCAGGCCTCAGACACATCACCCATTTATCAATTGAAAAAACATTATCCGGAAATATATGAGAAGGTAATGGCAAAAGAAATTACGGAATGCAACTCCGTTTTCAGACAAAATATTGAAAAAGGAATCAAACAAGGATTGTACAGAGGAAACATCAACGTAGACAGTTACACCAAATTTTATTACACGCTTATATTTAGCGCAAAAGAAACAACCCAATCTGAAAAAGAAGCGCAAAAATTAGAATTGGAAATTTTGGAATACCATACCCGTTCCATGGCGACCCCTGCGGGAATCAATGAACTTGAAAAACACTTACAAAACCCTATCATATAATGAAGAAACTAATTTTCATGGCATTCTTGACATTTGCGATCACCGCAAAATCACAAGACTCGAGCCAAAGCGAACAGCTGAAGAACACCCATTCCTTCAGTCTTGAACAGGCCATAAGCCACGCTTTAGACAATAACTACACTGTGATAAATGCTGGCCGAGACATTCAAACTGCCAAGCAGAAAAAATGGGAAACCACGGCGGACGGTTTGCCACAAATAGACGGTTTTGTCGATTACCAAAATAATTTCGAATTGCAAAAGTCATTGGTGCCCGCAGAATTTTTCGGAGGCAATAAGGGTGAATTCGCAGAAGTCGCCTTTGGAACAAAACAAAACATGAATGCGCGAGTTTCACTAAGCCAGTTGATATTTGACGGCTCCTATATCGTTGCCTTACAGGCTTCAAAAACTTATCTGAAATTCTATCAAAACGCGAAACAAAAAACAGACCTTGACATCAAAGAAATGACCATCAATTCCTACGGAAACGTATTGTTGGCAGGGGAAAGCATCGCAATTTTAAGAAAGAACAAGAGTACTTTAGAAAAAACATTATTCGACACCAAAGAAACATTTAAGAACGGGCTGATTGAAGAGGAAAATGTAGAACAATTGCAAATTACACTAGCTTCCCTGGACAGTAATTTGAAAAACACGGTTCGTTTATTGGACATAGCCAATAAGATGCTAAAAATCACCTTGGGGATTGATATAGACGACCAATTGATATTAACGGACAAATTGGAAAACTTAACAATAACCAATCTGGACCTAGCTTTTTCGCAAAAAGAGTTCAACACTGCGGATAACATAAACTATCAAATGGCACTGAATTTAGAAGAACAAAGGCAACTTGAATATAAATTGCAAAAAAGCAAGGCTTTGCCGTCATTATCGGCCAATCTTAATTTCGGATACAACGCCTTTGGAGAAGAGTTTCAATTCTTTTCCCAAAATCAAAAATGGTTGAATTACTCCAATTTTGGACTGAACCTGAACATCCCTATCTTCAGCAGTTTGGCCAGAAGTTCCAGAACCCAGCAAGCCAAAATAGCCGTAGAGCAAGCCAAGACTCAATTGAGCGAGACGGGCCAAAGATTAAAGTTGCAGTATGCAAATGCGAAAAGTGAATACGAATTTAGCATCGAAGAATATGCCACAGCCAAAAACAATTTAAACCTTGCCGAAAGGATTGAAAAGAAACAACAAATCAAGTTTACAGAGGGATTGTCTTCCAGTTTTGATTTCAGTGAAGCACAAAGACAATTATATTCAACACAACAGCAATACTTGCAATCAATGGTAAATATTATCAATAAAAAAGCAAGTCTAGAAAAATTAACCAACAAATAAAATTAAACTACATTCCAATGATAAAAAATATTTTTCTAACCGTATTTTCACTTGCATTGCTATCATGTGGCGGTGACAAAAAAAACTCAACCGAAGCACTAATAGAAAAAGGCAACTTAAAAGAATTACGATTAAAACGCTCCGAAGTGATTACACAAGCAGATGTATTGTCGAAAGAATTAAAAAAAATAGATGATGCCATTAGCGCCTTGGATCAAAACCATAAAGAAACTCTTATCACAACATTTCAAGCAAAAGACACTGTTTTCAAACATTACTTGGAATTACAAGCAGCCGTTCAAACTAAAGAAAACATTGTCGTTAACGCCGAATTTGGCGGGATCCTAATGCAAATATACGTCAAAGAAGGGCAAAGGGTATCAAAAGGACAAGCCCTAGGGAAAATCGATGATGGGGGGCTTACACAACAGTTGGCGCAGCTAGAAATTCAAGCCGTTTTAGCAAAAACTACATTTGACAGACAAAAGAATCTTTGGGATCAAAAAATTGGTTCGGAAATTCAATACTTACAGGCGAAATCAAACTACGAAGCGCAAAACAAAGCCGTTCTACAATTAAAAAGACAAATGGCTAAAACAATTATAAAAGCACCCTTTTCAGGTATTGTCGACGAGATCATAACAGAAAAAGGTTCGGTTGTAGGCCTAGGAAGTCCTGTTTTAAGAGTCATCAATCTTGGGAACATGTATCTCGAAGCTGAGGTGCCTGAGAAATACATCGGGGCCGTAAAACGCGGAACGGAGGTAATAGTGGATTTCCCAATGTTGAACGAAAAAATAACCACTACAATATCATTAGTAAACAATAATATCAACCCGGGGAACCGTTCTTTTAAAGTGCAAATTCAGGTGCCCAACAAATCCGGTCTTATCAAACCTAACCTATCTGCCAAAATAAACATCAACGATTACTCTAATTTAAAAGTAATCACGGTCCCCTTAAGCATCATCTCAGAAAATGCGGATGGCGAGCAATACATATATATCGCCGAGCAAACGGGGAAAGACAGTCAGGCAATTGCCAAAAAAGTAATCGTTAAAACCGGTAAATCACAAGGAGATCTTATTGAAATATTAGAAGGGTTAAACGATGGCGATTCTATTATAAAAGAGGGAGCCAGAAGTATCAAAGACGGGCAAAAAGTGTCTATAATAAAACAATAACCAATTATGAGCACGAATAAAAAAAGCAAGGAATTTAAATTGTCATCGTTGGCCATTGACAACAAAATGACCGTTTACGTTATCATGGCATTGTTTTTTGTTTTGGGGATTTCGGCCTATTACGCGATGCCGCGAGAGGATTTCCCGGAAATTAAAGAAACAAAAATATACATCAGCACGATCTATCCCGGAAACACGGCGGAGGACATTGAGCGCCTTATCATAGACCCTCTTGAGGAAGACATAAAAAATGTAAGCAATGTTGTTGAAATTCTTTCGACTTCCCAAGAAGATTACGGAATAATTACCGTTGAATTTGACGAGAAAATCACGGTTGAGGAAGCAAAACAAAAAGTAAAGGACAAGGTAGACGGGAAAAAATCTAACGAAGATTGGCCTACTTTTAATGGGGTTAAGGTTGAGCCTAATGTTTTTGACTTGAACCTTTCCGAAGAAATCCCAATTTTAAACATAAATCTATCCGGTGACTTTCCAATAGAGAAGTTAAAGGAATTTGGTGAATATTTGAAAGATGAAATCGAAGGTTTAGCAGAAATCAAGGAGGTAAACATTCGTGGGGCGCAAGAAAAAGAAGTAGAAGTTGCAGTAGATGTGTTCAAAATGATGGCGTCAAAAGTTAGCTTTGACGACGTAATAACCGCAATCCGAAACGGAAACGTGACCATGTCAGCTGGAAATATAATTTCAAGCGGACAAAGAAGAACCATCAGTATTAAGGGGGAGATAGAAAAGCCAACCGATTTGGAGAACTTTGTCGTAAAGACACAAAACGGAATTGTTTACCTCAAAGATGTCGCTAAGGTTTCCTTTAAAAACGTTGACAAAACCACTTACGCAAGAGAATTCGGAAAAAGTGTCGTGATGCTCGACGTAAAAAAGAGGGCCGGAAAAAACATGATTGAAGCTTCGGAAAAAATCAAAACTATTATTGCCGAGGCAAAAGAGAATGTTTTGCCGAAAGATTTAAATTTAACGCTTTCAAATGATTCTTCTTCGAAAACTTTAAATCAAGTGGACGACCTTGTCAACAACGTTATCTTTGGAATCATCCTTGTTGTTGGCGTTTTAATGTTTTTCCTAGGGTTTAGAAACGCCCTTTTTGTTGGATTTGCCATACCCATGTCGATGTTTCTATCCTTTATGGTGTTAGATGCATTAGGCTACACGATGAACACGATGATTCTCTTTGGACTTATTATGGGACTGGGAATGCTTGTCGACAACGGAATTGTAGTTGTCGAGAATGTATTTCGATTAATGGAAGACGAAGGCATGGATCGCATGCAAGCGGCGAAAGAAGGAATTGGAGAAATCGCCATGCCTATCATTATCTCCACACTTACAACTGTGGCCGCCTTCGTGCCTCTCGGGTTGTGGCCGGGTGTAATGGGCCAATTTATGGTATATTTCCCTATAACGCTTTCTGTTGTATTAGGTTCTTCATTGTTTGTGGCTATCTTTTTTAATTCTGTTTTGGTGTCACAGTTTATGGACATCAATGAAAAGATATTGACAAAAAAACAGTTAATCCGATTGACTTTGATTCTAGGTTCATTTGGACTTTTGATTCTCTTTTTTGGCGGTGCTGTTCGTGGTCTTGGATCCCTGATGATATTTACAGTTGCAATGTTTTGGCTGTACAAATATGTCATAAAAGACAGAACATTAAAATTTCAGAATAATACTTTAAATAAGTTAGAAGACAGCTATGAGAAGGCGTTGAAGTTTTTCTTGTCCGGCAAAAAACCATACATGGTAGTAGTTGGAATGTTCTTCATGTTCTTTATCGTCTTGATATCTTATTTTGGATGGAGTGTCGGAAGTGGCAGAACAAAAGTTGAATTTTTTCCGGACAACAAACCAAATCAAATTATAGTTTATATCGAATACCCTCAAGGTACAGATATTGAGAAGACAAATAATATAACAAAAGACATTGAAAAAAGAGTGTATGCAGTTCTTGATTCTAAAGAATTTGTAAATGAGGAAACGAAATCTAACTATCTAGTGGAGTCAGCGGTTTCCCAAGTTGGAGAAGGTGCTGGAAATCCTCAAACCGACGGCGGTTCATCAGCAGAAATGCCACATAAAGCAAAGATTACAGTTTCGATGCAAGAATACAAGTTTAGGGAAGGAAGGGATTCTGAAGAGATGAGGCTCAAAGTACAGGAGGCCTTAAAAGACATCTATCCCGGAATCTCGATTTCTGTAGAAAAAGACCAAGCTGGCCCGCCGGCAGGATATCCGATAAATATTGAGATAAAAGGTAAAGATTACACCGAACTGATCGTTACTGCCGAAAGAATGAAAGAATTCATTAACGGTAGAAACGTGCCTGGAATAGACGAACTAAAAGTAGATGTTAACAAGGGAAAACCGGCGATGCGAGTACAAGTCGATCGTGAAAAAGCGGGTGGAATGGGAATTTCAGCTAGTCAGGTTGGTAATCAGTTAAGGCGTTCTGTTTTTGGAGAAAAAGCAGGAGTCTATAAGGAAAAAGGCGAAGACTATGACATCAATGTTAGATTTAATTATGAAGACCGTTACAACCAAAGTACGCTTTTCAATCAAAACATAACTTTTAGGGATATGGCATCAGGCCAGCTAAAAGAAATTCCCGTTTCGACTGTGGCAAGCCAAAAGAACACATCGTCCTTTAGCGCAATTAAACATAGGGACTTAAACCGAGTAGTGGTATTGTATTCCGCATTATCTCCCGGTTTTACGGATGCAGGATCAGTGGTAAATCAAATCCAGGCCGAGATGGCTGATTTTGACGCTCCAAAATCTGTTAAATTTGATTTCACAGGCCAAATTGAAGAACAAAACAAACAAATGTCTTTCTTGATGGGAGCGCTATTTACCGGTTTAGGGTTAATCATGCTCATATTAGTTTTCCAATTTAACTCAATTTCAAAACCAGCAATTATAATGGTTGCCGTATTTTTAAGTTTTATTGGAGTATTCCTAGGCTTGATGATTACCGGGTGGCCATTTGTAATCATGATGACTATGATGGGTATTATTTCTTTGGCGGGGATTGTAGTGAATAACGGGGTCGTACTTTTGGATTATACCGAATTATTGCTGAGCCGTAAAAAAGAAGAACTAAACTTACCCGAAAGCAATATCTTAGATAAAGAATACATTTTTGAAGCGATTGTAAACGGAGGTAAAGCAAGATTACGTCCTGTTTTATTAACTGCAATAACCACCGTATTAGGGTTAATACCATTGGCGATAGGCTTTAACATCGATTTCTTTTCATTATTTAGCGAATTGGACCCTAAAATATACATCGGAGGAGATAATGTAATATTCTGGGGACCATTGGCCTGGACCGTTATCTTCGGATTGGTGTTTGCAACATTCCTAACGTTGATTGTAGTGCCAGTACTGTATTATTTGGTTAATCTATTCAAATTGTGGAGAATCGGAAAAAAAAATAAAACCATAACGAGCTAAACACTAAGGCTTCACTTGCGGGTTGGATTCAGGAATCTAGTGACAGAGGATTCGTGGATTGGATTGATTTGAGAGATCGTTACGGAATTACAAGATCGATTGAAGCTATTTAAAAAGCATCGTTTTTTAATGGAAGAGGAACCCGCTATGGCTATCGTAGCGGGTTTTGTCTTGTTTGCCATGAAATAACAAATAAAAATAACGGCATAAAAAAAAGCTTCCACACATTGCGGAAGCTTTTTTTTTAATTGTCTCCTATTAATCTGCGTTAACCACTGTGTCTTGTTTCCAGTTTTTCACTGAGGCCACTCTGTTATCTGAATAATCGACTTCACTTAGAACCGAGTCATTCCAGAAAAACCATTTGCCTACTTTTTGTCCTTTATTATACTCCGCAACAGCACTTTTATTTCCATTTGTATCATAAGAAACCCATGTCCCTTGCAGTTTCCCATTTTTATAAAAACCCTCTTGTTGCACTTGGCCATTATCATACAGGTAAGTAGCCTTAACCAAATTTCCAACCGCTTCCAGTTTTGGTTTTACAGTATTTTGCGCAAAAATCATCCCTGAGATTAGCATCGCTCCGATAACTATATATTTTTTCATCCTGTAAAGTTTTAATGGTTTCTCTAACAAATATATAAAGATATTTACATTAAAAATACAATTTGATAACAATTTAGTAACACTGAGCGAAAGCTTAACATTGGGAATATAAAACATATTCATCCACGGCTACTAAAAAACCGATTTTCTCAATTCATTGTTCATAATAAATTCTAAATTTGCAGCCAAGCCCAAGGGGCGAAAAGATGTAATAATCTAAACTTTTGATAATGTATAGAAGTCATAATTGTGGCGAATTAAACGCCTCACATATAAACTCTGAAGTAACGCTTGCAGGCTGGGTTCAGAAATCTCGTGATAAAGGATTCATGAATTGGATTGATTTGAGAGATCGCTACGGAATTACACAACTGATTTTCGACGAAGGCCGTACCGAAAAAACGGTATTTGAATTGGCCAAGACTTTAGGACGTGAATTCGTGATTCAGGTTAAAGGAACCGTTATAGAGCGCGAAGCCAAAAACAAAAACATCCCCACTGGAGAAATTGAGCTTTTAGTCACCGAACTAAAAATATTGAACGCCGCTTTGACGCCGCCTTTCACTATTGAAGATGAAACGGACGGTGGTGAAGACATTAGAATGAAATACCGTTACCTAGACATTAGAAGAAACCCTGTGAAAAACAGTTTGTTATTTCGTCATAAGGTAGCTATGGAAGTGCGCAAATACCTTTCTGACCTGGATTTCTGCGAGGTCGAAACACCATACCTAATCAAGTCAACTCCAGAAGGAGCCAGAGATTTCGTTGTGCCATCCAGAATGAATGAAGGACAGTTTTATGCCTTGCCACAATCACCACAAACTTTCAAGCAATTATTGATGGTGGGTGGAATGGACAAATACTTCCAAATCGTGAAATGTTTCCGCGACGAAGATTTGCGCGCAGACAGACAACCGGAATTTACGCAAATCGATTGCGAAATGGCTTTTGTGGAACAAGAGGATATTTTAAATGTATTTGAAGGATTGACAAGACATCTCTTGAAAGAGATAAAAGGAGTTGAAGTAGATAAATTTCCCCGTATGACTTACGAGCATGCAATGAAAACCTACGGGAACGACAAACCGGACATCCGTTTCGGAATGGAGTTTGGCGAATTGAACGAAGTAGCCAAAAACAAGGAGTTCCCAGTATTTAATGCTGCAGAACTTGTTGTTGGAATTGCAGTTCCTGGAGCAGGAAATTATACGAGAAAAGAAATAGACGCCCTTATCGAATGGGTTAAACGACCACAAGTAGGAGCTAGTGGAATGGTATATGTAAAATGCAATGAAGATGGAACTTATAAATCATCTGTAGATAAATTTTACGATCAGGCTGATTTGTGCAATTGGGCAACAACGACTGCAGCGACAGCCGGCGATATGATCTTTGTATTGTCTGGACCCTCAGATAAAACTAGAGCACAACTAAGCGCTTTGCGTATGGAACTGGCCACAAGACTGGGATTAAGAAACCCCGCAGAATTCGCCCCATTATGGGTGGTAGACTTCCCTCTATTGGAATTTGAAGAAGAAAGCGGTCGTTATCATGCGATGCATCATCCTTTTACTTCCCCTAAACCGGAAGACATGCATTTACTGGAGACTGATCCGGGTAAAGTTCGCGCCAATGCATATGACATGGTGTTAAACGGAAATGAAATTGGAGGAGGCTCTATCCGTATACATGATAAGGCGACACAGCAGTTAATGTTTAAATATTTAGGTTTTACCGAAGAAGACGCAAAAGCACAATTCGGATTCTTGATGGATGCCTTCCAGTTTGGAGCGCCACCACATGGCGGCTTAGCTTTTGGATTGGATAGATTGGTGGCTATTTTGGGAGGTCAAGAAACCATCCGTGACTTTATCGCTTTCCCAAAAAATAATTCAGGAAGGGACGTAATGATAGATGCGCCATCAATAATTGACGAATCCCAATTAAAAGAGCTGCACATAAAATTACGATAAGGTAGTTAATCGGATATATTTACCGGAAAACGTTGAATATCAATTATTTTAATAAAAAAATAGGCAATGATAGTATTCGTATTATAATTATACATTATATTTGCCCATTATAAATTATTATTACTATTACAATGCGTACAGGTACAGTTAAATTTTTCAATGAGTCAAAAGGTTACGGATTCATTACAGACGAAGAAACAGGAAAAGACATTTTTGTTCACGCTTCAGGAATCAACGCGGAAGAATTACGCGAAGGTGACAGAGTTAGCTATGAAGAAGAAGAAGGAAGAAAAGGAAAAGTTGCTGCGAAAGTAGCAGTTATCTAAGCAAAAATTTATTTTTTTGCCTACGAATGTTTAAACGTTTCGATTTATTTCGGAACGTTTTTTTTTGGTTAACGACTAAAATTCCGATATAAAATGCAGTTTCAAAACGTCTATTTATAATCATTAAAAATTAGAATGCGATTGCATTTTCACGCTAACTAAATTTCGGAATACACTTGTGTTTTAAATCCTTGAAACCTATCTTTGTGGCTTATTTTAGCACATAAAACACATTAATTATGCAATCTGATCAATTAAATTATATCCCCATTTTAATACAGTTTTTACTGGCTGTTGGATTTGTTGTGGGAACCATTATCGTTTCGGGGAAATTGGGCCCAAAAAGAACCTCAGAAATTAAGGACAAAAACTTTGAGTGTGGTGTTGAATCGGTTGGAAATGCACGTATTCCCTTCTCTGTAAAATACTTTCTTGTTGCCATATTATTCGTATTATTTGATGTCGAGGTGATTTTTCTTTATCCTTGGGCAATCAATTTCAAGGAATTGGGAATGGAAGGAATGGTTAAAATGATCATTTTCATGCTTTTGCTTTTGGTAGGTTTTTTCTACATCATAAAAAAGAAAGCGTTAGTCTGGGAATAAAAAAATAGTTTTAAATCTTGAATTTCAAATAAGTTTCATTCTAATTCAAAATTTACAATTTATAATTCAAAACAAAAAAAATGAGTAATTCAAGTATAAAAATGGTTGAGCCGCCAGAAGGTGTTGTAGGAGAAGGCTTCTTCGCTACAAAACTGAATGATGTAGTAGGTATGGCTCGTGCAAATTCGCTTTGGCCATTGCCTTTTGCAACATCATGTTGCGGGATTGAATTTATGGCAACCATGGCGTCACATTACGATTTGGCACGATTCGGTTCTGAACGCGTGAGTTTTTCTCCACGTCAGGCTGATATGCTAATGGTTATGGGAACCATTTCTAAAAAAATGGCGCCTATTTTACGTCAAGTATACGAACAAATGGCTGAACCAAGATGGGTTATAGCTGTTGGAGCATGCGCTTCTTCGGGAGGGATTTTTGACACTTATTCTGTTTTACAAGGAATAGACAAAGTGATCCCTGTAGATGTCTATGTTCCTGGATGTCCTCCAAGACCGGAACAAATCGTGGATGGCGTGATGAAATTACAAGAATTAGTTAGAACGGAATCCGTAAGAAGAAGAAGTTCTCCAGAATACCAAGAATTATTGGCTTCTTATAATATCAAATAACGAAATGGCTCTAGAAACAATAGAAATTCAGGACAAATTGACGGAAACGTTTGGCGAAAATGTTTTTCATTTTAACCAAGAAAAAGACGTGTTTTCATTTGAAGTGGCCGCCGACAAAATAACGGCAGTGATCCTTTTCCTGAAAAATGACCCAATATTGCGTTTTCATTTTTTAACTGATTTGTGCGGTATACATTATCCGGATAATGAAGTTGACAGGCAATTTGCAATTGTGTACCATTTGCATAATTGGTACGAAAACAAACGCATAAAAATCAAAGCCTTCATTAACGGTGAAAAACCGGAGATAAAAACGATTTCAAACATTTTCTTAAGCTCCAATTGGATGGAAAGAGAAACCTACGATTTTTATGGAGTAGATTTCATAGGACATCCGCAACTGAAGCGTATCTTGAATATGGATGAAATGATTTCTTTCCCGATGCGTAAAGAATTCCCAATGGAAGATGGCGGAAGAACAGATAAAGACGACCGTTTTTTCGGTAGAACAATAGACAATTGCTAAAAACAGAATATATAATTTTTCACATTCTATAAATGTCAGAACTATTATTACCACCAGAGCATCGATATGCTAAAATGATAAAAGAGAAGCTAAATGAGGATGGAAGCGAGCTTTCCATACTGAATTTAGGTCCTACTCACCCAGCTACACACGGAATTTTCCAGAATATTTTGTTGATGGATGGAGAGCGTATTTTAGAAGCCGAACCAACCATTGGTTACATTCACCGTGCCTTTGAAAAAATCGCCGAAAACCGTCCTTTTTACCAAATTACCCCACTTACTGACCGAATGAACTATTGCTCCTCTCCTATTAACAATATGGGATGGTGGATGACTTTGGAAAAACTGTTGGATATTGAAGTTCCTAAACGGGCTCAATATTTGAGAGTCATCGTAATGGAGTTGGCAAGAATTACTGACCACATCATTTGTAACTCCATCTTGGGAGTTGACACTGGCGCCTATACCGGTTTCCTTTATGTGTTCCAGTTCAGGGAAAAAGTATACGAAATCTATGAAGAAATTTGTGGTGCTCGTTTGACCACTAACATGGGAAGAATTGGTGGTTTCGAAAGAGACTGGTCACCGGAAGCTTTCAGAAAACTAGACGTGTTTTTAGAAGAATTCCCTGCAGCTTGGAAAGAATTTGAAAACCTATTCGAAAGAAACCGAATTTTTATCGACAGAACGGTTAATGTAGGGGCAATTTCTGCAGAACAAGCCATGGCTTACGGATTCACAGGACCCAACTTGCGTGCAGCCGGTGTAGATTACGATGTCCGAGTGGCACAACCATATAGTTCATACGAAGATTTCGACTTCATAATTCCAGTTGGAAAATCAGGAGACACATACGACCGTTTTTGCGTTCGTAACGCTGAAGTTTGGGAAAGTTTGAGCATCATTCGCCAAGCACTTGAAAAAATGCCGGAAGGAAATGAATATCATGCTGAAGTTCCTGACTACTATCTTCCTCCAAAAGAAGACGTTTACACCAATATGGAGTCATTAATATACCATTTCAAAATTGTAATGGGCGAAGTACCGGTTCCAGTGGCGGAAATATACCATCCTGTAGAAGGCGGAAACGGAGAATTAGGGTTTTATTTAGTAACAGACGGAAGTCGTACTCCATATAGATTGCATTTCAGAAGACCTTGTTTTATTTATTACCAAGCCTATCCAGAAATGATAAAAGGATCATTACTCTCTGATGCGATTGTTATTCTATCAAGTTTAAATGTAATCGCAGGAGAATTAGACGCATAAATTATGAAATGTACCCCTTACAAACAAGAAATAAAAATGACGGAAGAATTGATGAACCGTATCAATGAACTAATGAGTCATTATCCTGAAGACAAGAAAAAATCAGCTTTATTACCGATTTTACATGAAGTACAGGATGCTCATGACAATTGGCTGAGTACTGAATTAATGGACAAAGTGGCTGAAATCCTTCAAATATTACCGATTGAAGTTTACGAAGTGGTTTCGTTCTATTCCATGTACAATCAAAGACCTATCGGGAAATACATGTTTGAGTTCTGTCATACTTCTCCTTGTTGTTTAAAAGGAACCGAAGACTTGATGGATTACACTTGCGAAAAACTGGGTGTTAAAGTGGGCGAAATTACTCCAGACGGACTTTTTGAAGTAAAAGGAGTGGAATGTTTAGGAGCCTGTGGTTATGCACCGATGATGCAATTGGGTGATTTTTACAAAGAAAACCTTACCGAAGACAAAATTGATCAGCTAATAGCTGACTGTAGAGATAATAAAATAATATTACACGATAAATAAGATGTCAAAAAAAATATTATTAGATAAAATAAACGTTCCCGGGATCAAAACTTACGAGGTATATCGCCAAAATGGCGGTTATGCTTCGGTAGAAAAGGCAATGAAAGAAATGACTCCTGATGCAGTAGTGGAAGAGGTGAAAAACTCAGGACTTCGAGGTCGTGGTGGTGCCGGTTTCCCTGCTGGATTGAAATGGAGTTTTATTGACAAAAAATCAGGAAAACCAAGACATTTAGTTTGCAACGCAGATGAATCAGAACCGGGAACATTCAAAGACCGTTATTTGATGGAATTTATTCCTCACTTACTGATTGAAGGAATGATCACTTCCAGTTTTGCATTGGGCGCAAACCTATCGTATATCTACATCCGTGGGGAATACATGTGGGTTTACAAAATTCTGGAAAGAGCCATTGCCGAAGCGAAAGCTGCAGGATGGTTAGGAAAAAACATATTGGGAACCGGATACGACTTGGAACTTTACGTTCATTGTGGCGCTGGTGCTTACATCTGTGGCGAAGAAACCGCTTTGATCGAATCATTGGAAGGAAAAAGAGGGAATCCTCGCATCAAGCCACCATTTCCTGCAGTTTCTGGATTGTGGGCAAACCCTACAGTGGTAAATAACGTGGAAACAATCGCTTCAGTGCCATGGATCGTAAACAATTCAGGCGATGAATATTCAAAAATAGGAATTGGAAGATCGACAGGTACCAAATTAATTTCGGCTTCTGGGCATGTCAAAAATCCTGGTGTATATGAAATTGAATTGGGACTAAGCGTATACGAATTCATGAATTCTGACGAATATTTAGGAGGAATGAGTTCTATCAGACCTTTGAAGGCATTAGTACCTGGAGGTTCGTCTGTGCCAATTTTACCTGCTGATCTGATTTATAAAACAGCAAATGGCGATGACCGTTTGATGACTTATGAGTCTTTGAGTGATGGAGGATTTGCCACAGGATCGATGTTAGGTTCGGGTGGATTCATCGTATATGACGATACAGCTTGTATTGTAAGAAACACTTGGAATTTTGCCCGTTTTTATCATCATGAAAGTTGTGGACAATGTTCACCATGTCGCGAAGGGACAGGTTGGTTAGAAAAAGTACTGTGGCGTATCGAAAACGGTCAAGGACGTGAGGAAGATATCGATTTGCTTTGGAGCATCCAAAGTAAAATTGAAGGAAATACGATTTGTCCATTAGGGGACGCGGCTTCATGGCCTGTAGCAGCAGCTATTCGTCATTTCAGGGACGAGTTTGAATACCACGTTCGTTTCCCGGAAAAAATAAAAAACAGAAACCATTTTGTTGCAGAACCTTTTGAAAAGGTAAAGCATTTGGTTTCTAAAGTAATAGTATAAGTTAAGTCGAAGTTAAAAAGTCGAGCGTTATAAAACGATTGACATTAAGGCATAAATAAAATGAAAGTAACAATAGACGGTCAAGAAATTGAAGTTGAAGCAGGGACAACCATCTTGCAAGCGGCACGTATGATTGGAGGAGAATCAGTTCCCCCAGCAATGTGCTATTATTCTAAACTAAAGGGAAGCGGCGGAAAATGCCGTTGTTGTTTAGTGGAAGTAGCAAAAGGAAGCGAAGCAGATCCGAGACCAATGCCAAAACTGATGGCTTCCTGTGTAACGGGATGCATGGACGGGATGGAAGTGAACAGCAAATCTTCAGAAAGAGTAAGAGAAGCGAGACAATCCGTAACCGAATTTTTATTGATCAATCACCCATTGGATTGTCCAATTTGTGACCAAGCGGGAGAATGCGATTTGCAAGATTTGAGCTTCGAACACGGAAAATCAAAAAGCCGTTTCATAGAAGAGAAAAGAACTTTTGAACCAGAAAATATAGGTCCGAATATTCAATTACACATGAATCGTTGTATTCTTTGCTACCGTTGTGTAATGGTTGCTGATCAATTGACAGACAATCGTGTACACGGAGTTATGGACAGAGGAGACCATTCTAACATATCTACTTGTATCTCAAAAGCAATCGACAATGAATTCTCCGGAAACATGATCGATGTTTGCCCAGTGGGTGCATTAACCGACAAAACTTTCCGTTTCAAATCAAGAGTTTGGTTCAACAAGCCTTTTGATGCGCATAGAGACTGCGACAAATGTTGCGGGAAAACAACACTTTGGATGTTTGGTGACGAAATACAAAGAGTAACGGGAAGGAAAGACATTTACCATGAGGTAGAAGAATTCATCTGTAACGGATGTCGTTTTGACCATAAAGATCCAAAGGACTGGGTTATTGAAGGACCAAGAGAGTTTGACAAAGACTCTGTCATCAATCAAAACAATTACACACAAAAACTAGACACCGTTCATATTGCCACCGAAGAAGGGATTCTTAAAGGTAGAGAACAAGACCGCATAAAAATCAGTATGCCTGCTATCCCATTGGATAAAGAAGATGAGGAAAAATTTAAACACGGTAATCTTTAACGAATGGATAGTACTATAATTATAGAAAAGAGCGTCATCATTCTGGTTGTATTTGCAATTACGATGCTTATGGCCATGTATTCCACACTTGCCGAACGTAAGGTTGCAGCTTGGCTTCAAGACAGAATTGGGCCTAACAGAGCGGGTAAAGGCGGGATTTTACAACCTCTTGCCGATGGTTTGAAATTATTTTCGAAAGAAGAATTTGAGCCAAACACGCCAAATAGATTTTTGTTTTTCGTAGGACCAGCCATTGCCATGAGTACGGCTTTGATGACAAGCGCAGTTATTCCTTGGGGTGACAAGTTCCACCTTTTCGGGAGAGATATTATTTTACAAGCGACAGATATTGATGTTGCATTGCTATATGTTATTGGTGTGATGTCAGTGGGTGTTTACGGAATCATGATTGGTGGATGGGCTTCAAACAACAAGTTCTCTTTGATGGGAGCCGTTCGTGCCGCATCACAGATGATTTCTTATGAGGTAGCCATGGGATTGTCTATCATTGCTTTATTGATGATGACTGGGACATTGAGCCTAAGAGAAATTGCAGCTCAACAACCGGGGATGCATTGGAACGTATTTTACCAACCACTTTCCTTTTTCATTTTCTTGATTTGTGCATTTGCTGAAACTAACAGGACTCCTTTTGATTTAGCGGAATGCGAGAGTGAATTGATTGGTGGATACCACACCGAATATTCATCGATGAAAATGGGTTTCTACTTATTTGCTGAATATGCAAATATGTTTATTTCCTCCACTATCCTAGCTGTTTTATTCTTTGGGGCATACAATTATCCTGGAATGGCTTGGGCTGTTGAAAACTGGGGCGTAAATATTGCTAACGTAATAGGAATTGCTGTTTTATTTGCTAAAATATGTTTCTTCATCTTCTTTTACATGTGGGTAAGATGGACTATTCCAAGATTCAGATATGATCAATTGATGCATTTAGGTTGGAGAGTATTAATTCCATTATCTATCATCAATATTATCATCACTGGTTTGGTGATTTTAAGAGCAGAAATAGCAATTTATTTAGGATTTTAAATAGCATCAAAAAATGCCTAGCCCTGATAGCAGAGTAAATCCTTAAAGTTTTTTCTTTAAAAACTTTAAGATTGAAACGGATAGCAGGAATAAGCTTTAAATAAAAATTAAAAAATGTCAATAGAAGCCATCTCCTTATCGGGAAGAAAAAAGCAAGTCTCTAACAAAGAGATGACCTTTTGGGAAAGAATGTATATTGTTGCGATTGTCAAAGGTTTGATGATCACAATCAAGCATTTATTCACCAGAAAAGTTACGATTCAATATCCGGAAGAAGTTCGTGAAATGAGCCCTGTTTACCGTGGTCAACATATGTTGAAACGCGATGAGCAAGGTAGAGAAAACTGTACCGCTTGTGGATTATGCGCTTTATCATGTCCCGCGGAAGCGATTACGATGAAAGCGGAGGAACGTAAACCAGAAGAAAAACATTTGTACCGCGAGGAAAAATATGCATCGATATACGAAATCAATATGTTGCGTTGTATATTTTGTGGATTGTGCGAGGAAGCTTGTCCAAAAGACGCTATTTACTTGACTACCTCGAAAGTATTGGTTCCTTCAAGTTACGAAAGAGAAGATTTTATTTTTGGAAAAGATAAATTGGTCATGCCTTTAGATATCGCAATGAAAAATGCACAACTTAAAAACGCTAACTAATGTCAACTATACTTATTATTTTTTGTTTTTTATCTGCCATCACATTAGCGACTGCATTTATGACAATCTTTAGCAAAAACCCTATACACAGCGCGCTGTATCTTGTGGTTTGTTTTTTCTCGATTGCAGGACACTATTTATTGTTGAACTCGCAATTCTTGGCTGTGGTTCATATCATTGTGTACTCGGGAGCGATCATGATTTTGTTCTTATTTACTATCATGTTGATGAATTTGAATAAAGAAAATGAAGTTCACAAACCAAGAATCACACGTTTAGGGGCTATCGTTTCCTTTTGTTTGATTTGTCTGGTATTGCTTGCCGTTTTCATGAACTCAAAACCAATTATTGGACCGTATGATTTTACCGGTCAAGATTACCAATCCATAAAAGTTTTAGGAAAAGTGCTACTGAACGAGTACATGGTTCCTTTCGAATTCGCATCAATATTGCTTTTAGTGGCAATGATTGGAACTGTTCTATTGTCTAAAAAAGAAAAAACAGAGAAATAAAATGAACAATATTTTAAATGAAATAGGCATCGAAAACTATATCTTCCTTTCTGTGATACTTTTTAGTATTGGGGTTTTTGGAGTTTTATACAGACGAAATGCCATCATCGTATTTATGTCTATCGAAATCATGCTTAATGCAGTGAACCTTTTGTTTGTTGCTTTTTCGACCTACCATCAGGACGCCCAGGGACAAATTTTCGTGTTTTTCTCGATGGCTGTGGCCGCTGCCGAAGTCGCCGTAGGATTAGCCATTCTAGTTTCGATATTTAGAAATTTAGGTTCGATTGACATCAATAATTTAAAAAACTTAAAAGGATAAATTTCAATGGATACAAGTTTAACTTTACTCTTATTATTAGCTCCTTTTATAGGATTTTTATTTAATGTTTTCTTCGGAAAAAGTATCGGGAAATCGGCTTCCGGAATTATTGGGACGCTTACTGTCGCGGTTTCATTTGCCGCTTCTGTATACTTTTTCATGCAGATCAACCAAACCCAGCAACCCATCCAAATTCAATTGTTCGATTGGATTCAAATCAGTAATTTCAAGGTCGATTTTGGTTTTCTATTAGACCAATTATCTATTCTATGGTTGCTTTTTGTGACAGGAATTGGATCATTAATTCATATGTACTCGATCAGCTATATGCATGATGACGAGAACATGCATAAGTATTTTGCATATTTGAACCTGTTCATATTCTTCATGATCACTTTGGTAATTGGAAGTAATCTATTAGTATTATTCATCGGTTGGGAAGGAGTTGGACTTTGTTCTTATCTTCTTATCGGGTTCTGGCATAAAAACCAAGAGTTCAATGATGCTGCCAAGAAAGCATTTATCATGAATAGAATCGGGGATCTAGGATTGTTAATCGGCATATTCATCATCGGATCTTTGTTTTCCACTTTGGATTACGCAACCCTAAAAACAGCTATTGCTGGCGCTACCGATCTTAATATGTATTGGATTTCTGCAGCGGCTTTTGCTTTGTTCATTGGAGCTTGTGGAAAATCAGCACAAATACCTTTGTATACTTGGTTACCAGATGCGATGGCAGGGCCTACACCAGTTTCGGCATTAATACATGCTGCAACGATGGTAACTGCAGGTATCTTTATGATTACCAGATTGAATTTCGTTTTCGATTTAGCTCCAGACGTTCAAAACATCATTGCTATTGTAGGAGCCGTTACTTCTCTTGTGGCTGCAACTATTGCATTGGTTCAAACCGATATCAAAAAAGTACTGGCCTACTCTACTGTTTCTCAATTGGGGTTAATGTTCTTGGCATTAGGATTGGGTGCTTACGAAGTAGCCGTTTTCCACGTTATCACACACGCTTTCTTCAAAGCTTGTTTGTTCTTGGGTTCAGGTTCAGTAATACACGCTTTACATGGCGAACAGGACATGCGCAAAATGGGTGGATTGAAAAAAGTGATGACTATCACCTTTGTAACTTTCTTAATCTCTTCATTGGCCATTTCAGGAATCCCTCCTTTTTCAGGGTTTTTCTCGAAAGATGAAATCTTGATGGTAGCTTTTGAGCACAACAAAATACTTTGGTTCATCGCTTCATTGGCATCCCTAATGACCGCTTTCTATATGTTCCGACTCTTGTACCTTACCTTCTTCAACGATTTTAGAGGTACTGCAGAACAAAAAAGTCATTTGCACGAAAGTCCTGCACTTATTACTTTTCCACTAATTGTCTTGGCAATATTAGCGGCATTAGGAGGATTGATAAGTTTACCAAGTAATAGTTGGTTAAATGAATACCTATCGCCTTTATTTACAAAAGTAGCTACAGAAGAACATCACTTTGGCACTTCGGAATATATGTTAATGTTAATTGCAGTGATCGGTGGGTTAGTCGGAATTGGGATTGCCTATTCCAAATACATCAAACAGAACCTCGTTCCTGAGGAGGATGCAAAAATCGGTGGTTTTGCCAAAGTGCTTTACAATAAATACTATGTTGACGAAATTTACGATTCCATATTCGTGAAATCAATAAACGGTTTGTCAAAATTCTTTAGAGATAATGTGGAAACCACTTTGTCGACTTTAGTTTTCGGATTAGGAAAAGTAACCTACGAAATAGGTTTTCAAGGTAAAAAATTACAAAACGGAAGCATCGGACGTTACCTTTTTGTTTTTGTATTGGGCATCTGTGCCATCATAACCTATTTATTTTTAGCTCAATAATTTTATACTATGAATGTATCTCTAATATTAATTATACTTTTAGTTGGCGCAATTGCAACTTATATCGCTGGTGACAAACTGGCTTCAAAAGTCGCTTTGTTCTTTGGATTATCCGCTCTAGGATCTTCGATTGTATTGTTAAACCATTTTAATTTGGGTGAAAACATTAGCTTTTTGCACCAATGGATCAACCAACCCAATGTTTCTTTTGCCCTAAAAGCCGATGGATTATCAATAGCCATGCTTTTATTGACAACGGCATTGACACCGATTATCATTTTCACTTCATTTGGAACTGAATACAAAAATGCGAAAGCCTTTTATTCGTTAATCCTATTTATGTCATTTGCAATGGTCGGAACTTTCCTTGCAGCAGATGGACTTTTATATTATATCTTCTGGGAACTATCTTTAATCCCTATTTACTTTATTGCTTTAATTTGGGGTAACGGTGATACCGAAGAACGTAAAAAAGCGGTGGTAAAATTCTTTATCTACACTCTTGCAGGTTCCTTGTTTATGCTTATTGCATTCATATACTTATACCAACAAGCGGGAAGCTTCTTGATAGAAGACCTATACAAATTGAACTTATCAGCGACAGAACAATTATGGATATTCCTGGCATTCTTCTTAGCTTATGCTATTAAAATCCCAATTATTCCTTTCCATACATGGCAAGCGAATGTATACCAAAAAGCACCAGCCGTAGGTACAATGCTTCTTTCTGGAATCATGTTAAAAATGGGTCTTTACAGTATAATTCGTTGGCAATTACCTATTGCTCCGCTTGCAGCAAAAGAATACATGTATATCTTCATCAGCCTTGGAGTTGCTGGAGTACTTTACGGTTCAATTGTGGCTTTGAGACAAAAAGACTTGAAGAAACTATTGGCTTACTCTTCATTAGCCCACGTTGGACTAATCGCGGCAGGTACATATACTTTGACTATTGACGGACTACGCGGTGCGGTTTTACAAATGATTGCCCACGGATTTGTAGTGGTTGGGTTGTTCTTCATCTCTGAAATAATTTTCAGAAGATACGAAACCAGGACTATTGCTGAAATGGGTGGCATTCGCACACAATCGCCAAAATTCGCCTCGATGTTCTTGCTTTTAGTATTAGCATCAGTGGCATTGCCTACCACTTTTAACTTTGTCGGTGAGTTTACCGTATTGTATAGCCTTTCTCAAATCAATGTTTGGTTTGCCTTTTTAGGAGGAACAACAATTATCTTGGGTGCTTACTATATGTTGAAAATGTATCAACAAGTAATGCTGGGAGAAACAAATACAAAAGTGTTTGCTGATGTAACGTTCAAAGAAGGACTCGCTTTGGTTCTAATCATTGCGGTATTATTCTTTTTCGGAATGTATCCAAAACCAATTACCGACTTGATCACTCCAAGTTTGGAAAATATATTAACTCAAATCAATAGAATTAACTAGTCAAATAAAAAAAATGAATACATTAATAGCTATAATAGGATTAGGTGTTTTATGCCTTTTATTTGAAATTTTCGAATTAAGGAAAGCCATCGTTCCCATAACAATTATTGGATTATTGGCCGTTCTTGGTCTGAACATATCTGAATTTAATTCTCCTGAAGCATATTACAATAACATGATTATTGTAAATAAGTTTTCCACTGCATTCTCTGGTTTGTTTATCATACTAACAATTTTCTTGGTGGCATTGAGTCATAAGTTTTATGAAAACCATCAAACTAAAATATCAGATTTCATTGCCATAAAAGTGTTTTTACTGGCAGGAACGGTAGCAATGGTTTCTTTTGGAAACTTAGCGATGTTCTTCTTGGGAATCGAAGTGTTGTCTATTGCGCTATACATTTTGGCGGCAAGCAACCGATTGAGTATCAAAAGTAATGAAGCAGGATTGAAATATTTCCTAATGGGATCTTTCGCTTCTGGGATTATATTGTTCGGTATTTGTTTGATCTACGGAGCCATGGGAACATTTGATGTTACAGAAATAAGCGAACTATCAAGGTCTGCAGAACTACCAGTTTGGTTTCCAATTGGAATCGTTTTAGTGACAATCGGAATGTTTTTCAAAATAGCGGCTGTACCATTTCATTTTTGGGCGCCAGATGTTTACGAAGGTTCCCCAGCTTTGACAACTGCTTTAATGAGCACTTTGGCGAAAGTCGTAGCTATCGCTACATTGTTTAAATTACTGAACGTTATGAATGCAGACCTCTCTGCTTCTTTCCAAATAGTTGTCGTGATCATATCTATGGCTTCTATGACGCTGGGAAATATTATGGCATTACGACAAGTGAATGTCAAAAGGATGTTGGCCTACTCCGGTATTTCGCATGCCGGGTTCATGTTGATGACTTTACTAAGCGTGACCAATGCTGCAGGAAGTTTATTGTATTACACTTCAGCTTATGCCCTAGCAGGAATCGCAGCTTTCAGTGTAATTCTATATGTGTGTAAAAACACAGAAAACGAAGACATCACCAATTTCCACGGATTAGGAAAGACCAACCCATTATTGGCCGCCATTCTAACCGCGTCTTTATTGTCTATGGCCGGTATCCCTATTTTTGCAGGATTTTTTGCGAAAATGGTTTTGTTCAACCAAACGATCCAAGCGGGTTATATCGCTTTAGTTATAGTTGCCGTAGTGAATTCGATTATAAGCGTAGGATACTACTTTAAATTGATCCTGGCGATGTACACCAAAGAACCAAACGAAACAAGAACAGGAACTCCAGTTGTTATTTACGCTGTTGCCGTGATTGCGATTGTTTTGAATATCGCTTTGGGTTTATTCCCATCATTGGTATTGGACTTGCTGGCATAATAATTCAACTAATAATATCCGAAAACCCATCAAGAGCAATTTTGATGGGTTTTTTGCTTATAAAGAATTACCGATTTCTCAGTCTATCCTCTACAATTCCCAATTAAAAGATAAACCCCATATAGTTCCAAAGAAGATTCCTTACATTTGTATATACAAACAATTGAAGCTCCAATAAATAAAAATACAATGGAAAATAAACTGAAAATACAAATCTGGTCGGACATCATGTGTCCTTATTGCTACATAGGGAAAAGAAGGATTGAAGGCGCTTTAGAACAATTCGAGCATAAAGATGCCGTCGAAATCGAATGGAAAAGTTTCCAGTTGGACTCCAGCTTCGTCGCATCGGAAGACGATGATATGGTAGAACACTTGGCTACGAAATACCAAAAAGACAAACAGTGGGCCCAGGAAATGATGCACAGTATGACGCAAAACGCCAAAAATTCAGGATTGGATTTCCATTTTGAGAAGGCGATAATGGCCAATTCATTTAATGCGCATCGTCTGCTACATTTGGCCAAGAAACACAATCTATCAGATCAACTGGAAGAACTGCTGTTTAAAGCTTACTTGACCGAGGGTAAAAACATAAATAATTTACAAACCTTAAGCCAACTAGGATCAGAAGCGGGACTGGACATTAAAGAAATTGAAGCCGTTTTGCATTCTGATACTTACGCAAAAGAAGTTAAGCAGGATATACTTGAAGCACAGTCAATAGGCGTCCAAGGGGTTCCGTTCTTCGTCTTTGACAATAAATATGCGGTGTCAGGAGCACAACATGTTGAAACATTCATTAAAACCCTAGAAAAAGTATGGGAAGAAGGTGAATTCAAATCAAAACCAACGCTGCTGAACACCAGCGATGGCGACAGTTGCGGTATAGACGGCTGCGACTAGAGTACTCCATAAAACAAAAAACCCGCTGACAAAAATATCAGCGGGTTTCTTTTTAACAACTTGTGACTAACTATCTTCTATTTATTCTTACATCCAAACTTCCCGTAACTTTAGTGTCAGCAGCTTTCACTTTAGTGTCACTTTTCTTGAAATAGTACTGGTCTTGTTCATCTGAATCATCTTCATAACGAGTAGGCACTTCATCTCGACCTCTTTCGTTTCCATACTGGTAGTCGTTCTCATAACGGTTAATTTGGATAGGTCCTTCAAATTCACGTCCTTTCACAGACCCTACTATGTCAACAATCTGACCACGACGGTTGTAGATAATCTGTAATCCTCCCACTTGTTCCAAAGCGAAACGGTTGTAAGTCATGTAAACCGAACCAACTCGTTTGATTCTACCATTCGCATCATAATTAACAAAAACATTTCCAATACGTCTCACTTTTCCGAAAGCATCATGCTCTACTTTAACGCCAAAATCTTGTCTTCTGTTATTCATCGGGGCTCCATAAGTCCTGTTTACATTTCCCCTACCGTTATTCGGTTTGAAATACGTTTCTCTCGTAGATGGACGCGTATTGAAATCGAATTGACCGTCAGCGAAAACGAAGAACTCCACTCCTCTTTCGGTAAATACAATTGGATCGGCATTTCTAAAGTCTACCGCATACCTTCTCTCGTGGGCGCTTTTAACTTTTTCTGTGGCATTCGCTATACTTCCGCCTAATACGAAGATACTAGCTACTAAAAGGGTAATTTTTTTCATGATAATTATATTTTGTGTTTTGCCTACTCTTGAGCTTTTCGGCTTACGCTTTTGCTTATTTGATTTGGTATATTCAAGTAGCGTGCCAAAACTATTTTGTTGGCTTTTGGCGTTAAGAATCCGAAGCATTTTTAATGACACAAAATATTATTAATCAACTATTTACCGTTTATAAACGGCCAAGCAAAAGTTTTTTTTTAAGAAATAAAGAACAACTGTTTTATCATCCAGTCGGTACAGAAGAACACCTTTTTTTGCTGTTCTTAACTAATGCGAATTAAGGATTACATCACTCTTAGATTGCTGATAGCAGGCAATATCCTAAAACAGAAGGGCTAGTATTTGGGCAATATCCATAAAAAAAAGCCTGTAATACTTGATAAACAAGTATTTACAGACTTTTTAAGTACCCGGAGCCGGAGTCGAACCGGCACGGTTTCCCACAGGTGTTTGAGACCAGCGCGTCTACCAATTCCGCCATCCGGGCTTAGCAGACATGAAATAGCGACAGCTATTTCAACGCAATAAAAGATGAGATTGTTATAAATCAACCATCGATTCCTTTAACACGGTGCAAATGTAAAAAATAATATTAAAAATTCTACTAAAAATACTTAATTTTTTCCTTTCACAGTTGAATAAATTTCATAAATTTGCAGCTCGTTAAAAACGAGACACACAACTAACTACAAAACAACAAATTAAATGTCACACCTAGAACCAGAAGCTAAAATTTTTGCTTGTTCACAAAGTGTTTATCTAGCGGAACAGATTGCCGAAAAATACGGAATCCCATTAGGTAAGGTTACCATGTCAAAATACAGTGACGGTGAGTTCCAGCCTTCTTATGAAGAGTCTATCAGAGGCTTACGTGTGTTTATTGTTTGTTCCACATTTCCAAATTCAGACAACCTGATGGAATTGTTACTTATGATAGATGCTGCAAAACGTGCTTCGGCGAGACATATAACTGCTGTAATTCCTTACTTCGGTTGGGCAAGACAGGATAGAAAAGACAAGCCGAGAGTTCCGATAGGAGCAAAACTAACGGCAAAATTGTTAGAAACTGCCGGAGCAACAAGAATCATGACCATGGATTTGCATGCAGATCAGATTCAAGGATTTTTTGAGAAACCAGTTGACCACCTTTTCGCATCTACAATATTTTTACCATATGTAAAAAGCTTGGGATTAGAAAATTTGACTATAGCATCTCCTGATATGGGAGGTTCAAAAAGAGCTTACGCCTATTCTAAATTTTTAGATTCAAGCGTAGTAATCTGTTACAAACAGAGAAAAGAAGCAAACATCATCGACACCATGGAATTGATTGGTGAAGTGAAAGACAAGCATGTAATCCTTGTGGACGACATGATTGACACTGGTGGCACATTGGCGAAAGCCGCTGATTTGATGATTGAAAAAGGGGCATTGAGCGTTAGAGCGATTTGTACTCACGCCATATTATCAGGTGATGCTTACGAAAAAATAGAAAATTCTAAGTTATTGGAATTGATAGTTACCGATTCTATTCCTTTGAAGAAAAAATCGAACAAAATAAGAGTAGTGAGTTGTGCACCTCTTTTCGCCGAAGTTATGCACATGGTGCACCACAACAATTCCATCAGTGGAAAATTTTTAATGTAGCAACTGACCTAAAGGCGAAAGCCAATAGACTTGCCGTTAAAAAAAAGCTTAAAGCATTGCGCTTAAAGCGACAAACAAGTAATTTATTATTATTAACTATATATTTTTTACAATGAAATCGATTACAATTAAAGGATCAGAAAGAGAAAGCGTGGGAAAAGTTGCGACTAAAGCCTTACGTAATGCTGGAGCGGTTCCTTGCGTGTTATACGGAGGAGATCAACCAGTACATTTTTCAGCAGAAGAAAAAACATTCAAAAGCTTGGTTTACACTCCAAATGCACACACAGTTGTGATTGATTTGGGTAGCAAAAAATCATTCAATGCAATTCTTCAAGACATTCAGGTTCACCCTGTGTCTGACAAGATCTTGCATATTGACTTCTTTCAAATTTTTGAAGACAAAGAAATCACTATGGAAGTACCAGTTAAAATCATTGGTTCCTCTAAAGGAGTTATGGCTGGTGGAGATTTACGTTTAAACAACCGTAAACTTAAAGTAAAAGCGTTGCCAAAAAATCTTCCTGATTTTATCGAAGCGGACATTACTCCACTTGACATGGGTAACAAATTATACGTTACTAAAGTGCCAACTCCAAACTTCAAAATCATGCACCCTGACAATACAGTAATTTGTCAAGTGAAGATCTCACGTGCAGCTATGAAAGCAGCTCAAGAAGCAGCAAAAGCAGCAAAAGCGGGACCTGCAAAAGGAAAGAAAAAATAATATTTTTTCAAGTATTTCAAAAAGCATCAGTTGCAAAACTGGTGCTTTTTTTATGCCCAAATTTTACCGTTTGGACGTATTTTCTTTTTAGAAGCAGAAATCAATCAATTTCAAAGACGAGTTTTCCTGCTGTCCACTATATCTTTCATGCCAAGCACTGGCATAAAAGGATGCCATTCCCATCAGGGCTATCCAAAAAATTATTCTCCCTTAATTGCATTTTTCAATCCTATTTCAATCAAATAAACTTATTTTTGCAGCATGATAAAATGGATAAGAACTATATTTTCATCAGAACAAACAGCAGACAATACTGATTCCATTAAACCAGAGGTTCACGAACACCAAAAAAACAATATAAAAAGCATGAGTAATAAATTTTTAATTGTGGGACTTGGCAATATTGGCGCTGCGTACGTGAATACCCGTCATAATATCGGGTTCAAAATACTTGATCATTTTGCCAAAAAAGAAGGGCTTTCGTTCGAAACCGTCAAGTTGGGCTCACTAGCTACATACAAATTCAAGGGAAGGACTTTTTTTCTCTTGAAGCCCAATACTTACATGAATTTAAGCGGGAAAGCAGTGCAATATTGGATGGAAAAAGAAAACATCCCACTAGAAAACCTACTGGTAATTACGGATGATTTGAATCTGTCCTTTGGAACCATCCGCATCAAACCAAAAGGAAGCGACGGCGGTCACAATGGACTAAAGAACATCAACTTAATCCTAAACACTAATCAATATACCCGCTTTCGATTTGGCATCAGTGACGAGTTCAAAAAGGGGAAACAAATAGATTACGTGTTGGGCGATTGGGATGATGCAGAAAAGACCGCTCTTCCAGAAAGACTGGAAATAGCATCTGAAATCATAAAATCATTTGGAACCGCAGGACTGGAAAATACCATGACCGCATTTAACGGAAAATAAAAAAGGGAAGCATATAAATACGCTTCCCTTTTTTGCTTTCTATACAATAATTATTGAATCACTATCTTTTTGACTTCCCTTCGTTCTCCGTCAATAACAGTCAATAAGTAAAGCCCCGCTTGCACGTTTTTCAATTGAATGTTTTCATTGAAATTACTTTCGTTTTCATAGTTCTTTTCGAATAGTTTTCTGCCCAATAAATCATGAACCAGCACTTTCACTCCATCTGTGGATTGACTCGTGAACCGCACATTGAAAACGCCCTTGTTTGGGTTCGGATACATCACAAAATCACTAATTTCAAAATCCTCTGCAGACAATGTAAACGTTTGCGCACAAATTGTTATCGATGCCGAATTTAATGTCCCCAAATCTCCAGAATAAGCATCCCTGACTCTGAATGTCCAAGTTCCTTCAGGGTTTTCACCGTTAAATGCAGCTAAGGCCTGAAAAGGGGCCACCGTTTGGGCGGTGGTGGATCCGCAAGCAAGATCTCCACCCGAATCGTCGTAGTTTATAACTAAAGTGCTATTTTTATTTCCGCAACTCTTATCAAACAATTTTACGGTTGTGCCTTTTGGGCTTATTATTTCCATTTCAACGTCCGCGAGAAAGGCATGAGTAAAATTCACATTAAAATCAACATCGGAAATGGACTCTGTCGAAGCGGGATATATGATTGTCCTTGTTGTATAAGCCGCCTGTTCCGGTATTGGGAATGGCGCAGAAAAAGAATAGGAACTGCAGTTTGTTTTAACCGAATACCCTATCGAAAAAGGACTGCTATTAATGGCATAAAAAATATTTGCGGTCGGCTCAATTAAAATCCGACAATTTTTGGCCGTAATATTTGGCACCGCAACTGTCTGGGAACCATCGTTTGGAGTATTAGCCACCAAAACTGTCGGAAAAGTCAATCCACCGTTAGTGGAAAGTCTAATGTTTACATTTGCTGATCCGCCCAAGGCCTCAGACCCATTCACGCTCCAAGTTATCGTTTGATTTGTCCCTTGAAACCAGCTTTGGTTTTCCGTATTCTGCGAGGTTACAGCAAATGGACCGGTTGCTCCACTTACATTTACTATCATTTCGTCTGAATTAGTTTGTGCAGTTCCCAGCGCTGCATTGTCCCTAGCCGTTAACACAAAATGAAGCGTTCTTGCCACACTCGACACCGATTCCCATTTACTCGTTAATTTATTAAACAAGACGCTGTTGTAAGCCGGCATATACCTTATTGGGGTACTTCCAGGATACAAAGATCGAAACAAAGGTCCGTCCGTCTTTGTAGGAACGGCCAAGCTATTCCCACTACCTGAAGTGATCGCTGAATCATTTTGTTCCCAAGTATAGGTTATTACATCACCATCAATGTCTGATCCCGTGCCTTTTAAAACAAAAGCGGTTCCTTTTGGAATCGTATAATCGAGACCTGCGCTTATAATTGGAGAACTATTTGTTAAAGGGGTGCTAACAGGACAGGTTTTTGTATTTAGATTATCCTGAATTTGCTTAATGCTGGCATACGCAAAATAATCATCGGAACTATTTTGAACATCGTAATCCGTTGTTATTCCAGCATATCCCATAATAGTGGACCCGCTACCAGGCTCAACATTTACTCCGGTTCCCTCAGGCGAATATGAAAAAGTGTGATTCGCACCAAGTTGGTGTCCCATCTCATGAGCAACAAAATCGATGTCAAAGGTATCACCTTGGGGCTTGCCATCTGCCGGTGAAGTATAGGCGCTGCCCTTAGCTAACGGAGTGTCTATCGAGGGGGGCACACAAACACATCCTATACAACCGGCATTCCCGCCTCCCCCTGAAGCTCCAAATAGATGACCAATGTCATAATTGTCACTACCTATTTTATTGGTTAAATTCGTCTGTAATTCCTGAGCCCAATCACCTCCAACACCAGCGGTTGCCTCCGAATAAGGGTCCGTAGTGGCATTAGTGTATATTATCAAATTGTTGTTTGCAATAATAGTCAACTTTACGGCCAAATCTTTATTAAAAATACCATTGACGCGTGTCATAGTCGCATTCATTGCCGCAAGTGCTTTGGCCTGTGTCCCTCCATGAAAAGCGCCATACTCACCAGTGCAGGACAGGGCTAAACGCAATGTTTTAAAAATTTTATTATTAGCCGAAATTTTACTCGTCTTACTGAGCAGTTGTTGATTAAGTGCCACATCTTCCGTTTTACAAGAGAAAGGCAAACTTCCAACATTTTTGTTTTTTGAACTAAAAACAACATATGAATTTTTGTCGTTGGAGGAAGCCTCAATAAATTCCGACCCACTATCTCCTCTTAAAACCATGGTCTGGATCCCTTCTGGAGACAAACTAAAATTAATGGTAGATTTAGTATCAGTAAGCCCAATTCCAGAGTAAGCCCTGATGTCAGGATATTTAGCTTGCAATTCAGGTTCTAAATTGGAAGACTCCCATACCAGAAACTTCTCCATAGCTCCACTTATGTTTGGAATATTAATTTCCACTCTTCGCTCTTTTTGGGTCTTGCTGCTAACTGTTGCCAATGATTGCATGAACATCTCTTGATCTAAACGAAACAAGACTTGTTTATTAGAACCGGATCCATTGGTCTTATTATCAAAAGAAGGCGAAGAACCTTGATCAATTCTTTTCCAAGGGATCTGATTTTGGGCTTGGATAGACGAACACCAAACCAAGATAAATATGTATAGGATATTTTTTTTCATGGCTAAACAATAATTACACTCCAAAATTAAAGCATTTAACTTAATACATAATGCAAAACCCCATAATATGTCATACATAAATTTAATTCTTTATTTTAAACTATTAGCTCCCATTTCCTCTTAATTCGATGAAAATCGATTCACTATACTTTGCATTTAAAATAGATAGTATAAATTTGCGGCACGATAAAACACATATTTTGAAAATTTTTCATTCGATACAAGATTTCAGTGCCACAAAAAAAACCATTCTCACTTTAGGTACTTTTGACGGGGTACACTTTGGGCATAAAAAAATCTTGGAAAGGGTATTGCAAAATACCGAAATTGACAAATATGAAAGTCTGGTGCTGACATTTTTCCCGCATCCCCGGATTGTATTGCAGGAGAAATCCAACATAAAACTACTGAATACCATGTCGGAAAAAATTTCCTTACTGGAACAGACCGGGATTCAAAACCTTATCATTCACCCCTTCGATGAAAGCTTCTCAAGATTGACCGCAGAGGAATTTGTCAGTTCGGTACTTGTCGATCAATTGCACATCCATAAAATCATTATCGGGCATGATCATCGTTTTGGAAGAAACCGAACAGCAAATATTGACGATCTAATCTGTTTTGGTAATCAATATGGGTTTGAAGTGGAACAAATATCCGTCCAGGAAATAAATGAAATCTCAGTGAGTTCCACTAAAATCAGAAAAGCACTGTCAGAAGGGAATATGACATTGGCAAACAATTATTTGGGGTATGACTATTTCCTGACTGGTACGGTTTTCAAAGGAAAACAGCTAGGAAGAACGATTGGGTTTCCCACTGCAAACTTAAAAATCAAGGAAGATTACAAACTGATTCCCAAAAATGGCGTTTACATCGTAAAAAGTACCATTGAGCAAGAAACTGTTTACGGAATGATGAATATCGGTTTTAACCCAACGGTCGATGGAGAAAATTTATCCATTGAAATTCATTATTTTAATTTCGATTCGGACTTATATGACCAAGAAATAACGGTTTCCATACTCCAATATATACGTCCGGAACAAAAATTTGATTCAGTTGACTTATTAAAAGTACAATTGGAAAAAGACAAGAAATTCGCATTAGCTTACATGAATGCACTTCGATAAAATTAAAAAATTTCTTAGTACTTTTCGTAAAGTATATTTATATTTTATGTAAATTTGATAGGTATTGTCCTGTTTATCAAAGAGATGATTTTTTAACTTTAAAAACCCAAAAGTATGAAACTGCCAAAAGAATTATACAACGGAATCATTATTTTCATTGGTATTGGCCTCTATTTTATGTTAATGGAGATTTTGGGACTCGCCGATTTATACTACTTGCGCCTATTTAACGTTTTATTTGTCTTTTATGGCACCAACAGAACGCTCAAAATGAACTACCGAGAAGGGAAGACCATATTTGTCAGCAACGCCGTTTCCGCACTACTAACTTCTCTCACAGGGGTGTTTTTAAGTATTGTCGGCCTGATTGCCTACAGCTACATTAAAGGTGGTGATGCCTACTTGCAATCCTTATCAAAAACCTTCCTGTTTGGAGGCACACCATCAATTATGACTTACAGCATCAGTTTGCTTTTTGAAGGAATCGTGTCCGCTGTAATAGTCTCCTTTATGCTAATGCTCTATTGGGACACGCGTTATGTTTCTGACAAACATGAAGTCAAATAAGGAGATTCGTCCTTCTGAAAAAAACACCAGCTATTTCATTTCAAATTGCCTTTTTTTAAAATAACATCCTGTTCGTTTCAAGTAAAAAAAGCGATAAAACATTTTACAAAAAAAGAAACATATGAAACTACCAAAAGAACTGCTGAACGGATTTGTTATATTCATTGGGATTACGGCTTATTTCCTATTGATGAACGCTTTGGGATATGGCAATTCGTTTTATTGGCGTCTCGTCAACATCTTTTTTGTTTTTTATGGAGTTAACAGAACCATCAAAATGAATGTTGAAGAAGGACAAAAAGACTTCGTTTCCAATGCCGTTTCAGCAATAGTCACCTCATTGGTTGGAGTGTTTTTAAGCATCATAGGATTAATCGTTTATAGCTATATGCAAGGGGGTGACGAGTATGTTCAATCGTTATCCAAAACTTTTTTGTTTGGCGGGAATCCGTCGATATTCAGCTATTCCGTCAGTTTGCTTTTTGAAGGGATTGCCTCTTCGGTAATTGTCACCATGCTGCTGATGCTATATTGGAACAACCGCCTTACAACCGATTAACTAAGCTTAATAAACGATCTTCAAGTGGTTTTTCAACAGCATTAGATTGCTTCTTTAGTACAATTTGTTTACTTTTGGCTCATCAAAAAATCGCATCAATGAGCATCACAAAACACAATTGGACAAGAGAAGAAATTATTGCAATCTATAATAAGCCTATGATGGATTTGCTTTACGAGGCAGCTTCCATTCATAGAGAGCATCATGACCCAAACGTGGTTCAAGTTTCAACATTATTGTCTATCAAAACAGGTGGTTGCCCAGAGGATTGCGGTTATTGCCCTCAGGCCGCAAGATATCACACCTCGGTGGAAGGCAATGACCTGATGTCAGTTAGCCAAGTAAAAGCCCAAGCCTTGCGAGCAAAATCAAGCGGGTCTTCCAGGGTATGCATGGGAGCGGCTTGGAGAAACGTAAAAGACGGCCCCGAGTTTGACCAAGTACTGGAGATGGTTCGTACCATCAACAAACTGGAGATGGAAGTTTGCTGCACCCTTGGTATGATCACTGAAAACCAAGCACAACGTTTGGCAGAAGCAGGTTTATACGCTTACAACCATAACTTAGACACATCGGAGGAATACTATAAAGAAGTGATATCCACCCGCGGATTCGAAGACCGTTTGCAAACCATTGAAAACGTACGTAAAACTAACGTTACCGTTTGTAGCGGAGGGATTATAGGTATGGGCGAAAGTATTGAAGACAGAGCCGGAATGCTCGTCGCTCTTTCGACTTTAAATCCGCAACCCGAATCAGTGCCAATCAATGCTTTGGTTCCCGTTGAAGGAACCCCAATGGAAGAAGAAAAACCGGTTGAAATATGGGAAATGATTCGAATGGTGGCAGCCACAAGAATTATAATGCCCGAAACCCAAGTTCGCTTATCAGCAGGCAGAATGAACATGAGTCGTGAAGGTCAAGCGATGTGCTTTTTTGCCGGAGCCAACTCAATTTTTGCTGGTGACAAATTGTTGACCACACCAAACCCAGACGTAAATGAAGACATGAAAATGTTTGAAATGTTAGGATTGAATCCTCAAAAACCATTTACTAAAGTTTCACAACCTTCTACTGTTGAAGCAACTGACTCTCAATTCCTGCCGCTTGGCGAAAAACCAAAATGGTCACGCCCTGGCCACACAATTGACAGGAATCTTGAAGCCTCCACTAAAAGAAAATAAATTTTCACACATAAGCAAAAAACCCATTCAGCTCAAAACTGAATGGGTTTTTCTATGAGTTATTACATCCAAAACCCTAATAAATTATCTTCTTGGTCATTGATTTACCGTCCTGTAAAACTACCTTGACAAACAAAACTTGTTGGCTGGAAATTAAGTTGGTTATCTTATTTTCGATATTGGCAACGTTTATATTTTTATAAATTTGTTTGCCCGAAAAATCATAAATTAATACATTGTCAATCGGCTAATTTGCTGATTTTATTAGTATTTCCTTATTCATATTTAAAATTAGGACACCATGTCTTCAAAATCATCTGTATAAGGTTTTATTAGCATAACTCAATATAAAACGATCATTATATGCCCCGTTTTCAGTAGTAAAAGTATAGGCTCCCGCTTTTAAATCGGTAACCGTATGGCTCAGTTTGTTTTGCAAAAACACATCCATTGCGGTTAGTAATCTGTCAGTCTTATCAATAGATATTGTGAAATTACTTTTAATAGCTGTACTAAATCCTATTGGAATAGTATCTCTTTCTTGAAGAGGATGTGCCCGGCCTTGCTTTAGGCGGTTTTAAACGGGGGAAATATCATGTCTGCAAAAAAAAATCGGTTTTAAAATAAAACGAAATAGCTCCCTATAATAAAAGTTCAATACCATAGAACATTACTGTGCCCATGATGAAGGATTTGATCAATGGAAAAGAACTGATTCCAGGAAGTAAAGATGAATAATTAGCTGTGCTTTTTTGAGAAATACATCCCACTATATAATGCGGTAATTAGGCGATGAATAAACTCATTGTTTCCAAATATTCTAATTTATAATCCTGGCGTTGATCATTTTTCCTCCCTGCAAATCAACTTTTAGAAACAATATTTGATTTGCTGAAAATGTGTTTATTACAATTAACTCTCGGCTGTTCACATTGGTTTTCTTATAGATCTGCCTGCCCAATAAATCATAAATCAATACAGAATAAATATTTTCAACCGAAGAACTTATTTTTACTTCTTTATTTTTATTTGAAATTAAAACTCCGTTTCCAAGAATATCAAACTGATCCATTAGCAACATTTCATTGGTATAACCCAATACAAAGCGGTCATTGAAAGTACCGGCCGAAGTTTTAAAATTATAACCGGACTCATTCAAATTATGGATACTATTGGTCAGATTGTCTTTTAAATAAATCGCTTTGTCAATAAATAAGCCATCAACTTGGTCAACACTTATCGTAAAATCTCCCGAAATAGCAGAACGGTAACCTAAAGGAACTGAATCGTTCCGTTCAAATGGCAAGGCTCGACCCTGGATTACTAAATTCTTATCGTTATAAACACTATAAAAATCAATAAATTCATTCCCATCTAAGCTTTCCCCGTCATATCCATTATCAAAACCGTTCGTAGCTCCTGAAATGTACCCCACTAGCGTCTGCTTAAATGCGCCTTTGCCATTTAACAGATTCAACCAAACCCTGTTTTTTTGAATCAGCTCGCCCGATTTAGAATTCATGGTGTTTTTAAAAAACTGGGAATTATCTAATTTTACTCCTCCTGATCCTAGCCGCATACTATTGCTGAATGTTGCATTCTTACCGTCAACAATGCTAATCGTAAAAAAGGATTGACCAGATCCAATTTTTCCGGTCGGAATAGATGGGGGGTCAAAACCCACGGTAGCGGCTGCTGTTCCTGCTCCAATAACACCAACCCCTCCTGTAAAATTATAAGACGCATAATCGTCAGACGTATAGGCATAAGTACCGGAGCCAGCACTTCCGCCAGTAATATTTGTCGCTAATTGGATTGCTGTGTTATGTGTCCAAAAATAAATGGTTCCCGCTAAAACAGTATTGTTTGCCGCTAGGAACACATCTGCATCCAGTGCGGATGGATATGGATTGCCAATTAAGTTTGAGGTGCCAATTGGTCCGATCGGCAATGTTATCAAACCATTGTTGGGCACACCTGTAAATGAAGCAGGAAACTGAGAAGGAAATGGAGGAAAAGGTGGCGCGTATTCTGGCCCTCTAATTATATACCCTTTCCCCGGCGCCATGACCGTTCCATAAGACTCCAGCTTCCAATCTTCGGGATTGGCAAAAGCATCATAGGAGTACATTTTTCCCGAAAGTGTGTTTGGCGATAAAGCCCCCAAAGTGTATCCAGAAACTGGCGATGACCAATAAACATAATCGGTATTTAAGATTGCAGGGGTTATCCTTTTATAAATTATATTTCCAATATTTATTGCATTATTAATTTGAGCAAGGCTAGCCTTATCTTCAAAAGTTAAACTCCCCCCAGAAACGCTGACTCCATTAGTTATTTTCAAACTGTGTCCCGAATTTATTTGAACAACTCCCGAATTTACTTGACAAGAGCACGCATGCATATCACCGATTGAAGAGAAATTTCCATTAAAAATAAGAGCCTGAGCACTTGATGGCGGACCATTTGTCCATGATGTACCATTCCAAATTGATGGAGGCGCAGCTACTATAGTACAGTTTGCAACAGGCGAAAGACAATTCCCGGTATTTTTTATAAGTACCTTATATGTCCCTGGAACTAGTTCAGATTTGGTATTAGTTGTTTGATAAGTAACTCCATTATCAAAACTATAAGAATCACTTGCGCTTTGAACACTAACGGCGATTGTACCGGTATTTATCATGCAGTCTGGCTGTAAAACAGTTATCTGAGGAGCTGTTAACAGCGGAAGAAAGGTAATTAAACGTGTTCTTGTTGCGCTATCCACTGAACACTGGGTTGTTGTGTTGTTAAAAGTGATATACACGCGATATTCGGCCGACTCCGACGGTGTACCGGCAGTTATTTTTAAGGAAGATGTGGTCGCCCCCGAATAAGCGCCACCGTCATTTACAACAATCCAAACCCCAGAATTTATAGATTTTTTCCACAGATATGAAACCACATTTGCCGGATAGGAAGTCAAAACTGTATAGGAATAAGTAGCACCGTAGCAGCGGGTAACATTAGTAGTAGTTGGTGAAATGGAAATCATTTCATTTACTAAAAGCGAAGCGGTGCTTGAAGTAACAGTGCAAGTCCCATTAGAAATCACGACTTGAAGCTGTGTTCCGTTCGGGAATTGGGCACTTCCTACATTCCTTATCGTAATTATATTTGTATCAAAATTACCAACATTAGTAGTGCTTGAAGAAATGGAAGTGAAATTTAAGTCACCCAGCTTTTTGTATTGCCAAGAATATGTTAAACCGGAACCAGTCGCAACTACTTTGAAATTGATATCGCGGCCTTCACAGTCCAATTGATTGGTGGGTTGCGTGCTAATGTTAGGCTGTATATTTACTAAGACAGAAATAGTTTTAGAATTAGAAAACAAATCACCACCATAATAGGTTGAACAGTTGAGAGTAGCCAAATATATCCCTGACTGGCTGGCTACGAAATTTGGATTTTGAGTGTCGAAGGCAGTAATTGTATTGTCTGGTGCCTTTACCGACCAAAAATAATTTATACCGGCCACAGTACCGCTTGAAGTAGTCATGCCTGCTGTTCCAGAATAAGAACCGACTAAATTAACGATCCCGCTTTGACAAATTGGCAAAATTGCAGCCGGATCAGATAAGATTGTCCCTCCTCCTTTATTTATTTGATCAAAAGTAAGTTCTGAGTTACCCGCACCTTTACACACAGCAAATTTTACGGTTCCAATATAAACTGCAACATTACTATTGCAGACTCCTCCATCATCAAATTTCCCAGGTGAATTAATTTTAACGTTTGTGTTTTCAGGAAACCGAATCTGATAATTTCCCGCAAATTTCACTAAAGCTGAAGCATTTATCGTTACACTTGAAGTTTTTACATCAATGTCGGCATCAACAATTAAGGAACCGGAAACATTTTCGCCAATAACCAAAGCGCTAAAATTATTTGGCGTGCTGCTGCTTATTGTAATTGTTTGATTGTCAAGAATTGTTACCCTTCCTGTTCCTGTATACTGCCCCGGATATCCTTGAGGTGAAGTTCCTGAGGGTGTGACCCATGAAAAACCATTGTAATATTGCCAACTTGAAAATGTTTCCCAGTTTCCGGTAGTTACATTTGAGCGGAAATCCCCAACATTTTGAGATAAAAGAATAAAAGGAGATAAAAGAAGCACCGAGTAGACAAGTAGTTTTTCTAACATTTTTTTCTTGAAATAATTTATATTTATATCTTGGCTACTGTTGAAAATGAATAAAACACAGTACAAAATAAATTAAAAATAAATTAAATAAAACAACAAAGTCGTTAACTTGCAGATTAATCCGTTATACTGGTGTTTTGCGCAAAAATCAACACAAGTATCTAGTTTACAATACGTTAATCACTTGCTGATTAACAAAATAGTACGAAATCAGTCAGCTTAAACGGAATAAAAAACGACTCACTTTTCTCTAGGGGAATTGTGATTTCAAATTTTTTTTTAACAACCCATAATGAAAGATGTTTTTTCTATAAAAGATGCTATCAATAAAATAGAACATTACTGTGCCTATCAGGAACGCTGCCATACTGAAGTGGAGCAGAAATTGAGAACCATGAAAATGGATTCTGAAGAAATAAGTCATATTATTTCACATCTTATCAAAGATAATTTCCTTAACGAAAGCCGCTTCGCCTGCAGTTTCGCAAGGGGAAAACATCGGATCAAGAATTGGGGAAAAATCAGGATCGTTAATGAACTGAAATTTCGCAATATAACTACCTATAACATTAACTTGGCGCTTAAGGAAATTTCGCAGCAAGAATATACGGAAACATTCCATAGGCTTGCAGAAAAACATTGGCTATCAATTCAGGAAGCGAATACTACAAAAAAGCGGAAAAAATTTTGTGATTATATACTTCGACGCGGATTTGAGAGCAACTTGGTTTACGAGAAACTTAGGGAATTGGAAACTAAATAGATGTATTTTTTTATCTTGAAAGTAAAACACTAACGGCATTCCCACCGAAACCAACGGCATTCACCAATATTTTATTTATTGGTTTTTTTTGCGACGGCGATGCCGCAAAAGGAACACCGACAAAGGTGTCGTTTTGTATCATCAGTACCGCAAATTCTACACTCAGCATTCCTGAGGCGCCAAAAGTGTGGCCAATTTTCCATTTGTTTGTGGTCAAAAGCGGTACGCTCTCGCCAAAAACTTTTTGTATTGCCTTATATTCCGTCAAATCCCCCTTTATGGTTCCAGGGGCATGCATTACAATAACATCTACATCTGCAGGATCCGTATTTTGAAGCGCCATTTTCATCGATTTTTGGAAACAAGTCGCTTCGGCTGAAATAGAAATATTATGCTCCAAAATCTCAGTCGCATAACCAATGCCTTCAATATAGGCCAATGCATTTTCTTTTTTCCCAAATTCGAGACAGCAAACGGCTGCTCCTTCGCCAAGAATCATGGTGTTTTTCTTCTTTTCCAGATCAAGGGCCAGATTAGGATATTCGTCATCGCTCCTTGAATATATTTTTAGCGCCCGCATCTGAGCAATCGTAAAGTCAGTTAATGGCGCCTCGCTCCCGCCAACCAGGAATTTGTCGACCATTCCTGCTCTAAGCCAGGCCACGCCGTTTAAAAGGGCGTGTAAAGCCGTTGAACAGGTAATGGAATGTGAAATTTCGGGACCGGTACTTCGCAAATCGTGGGCAACCCAGGAAGATATGTTCCCCAAAGTTGTTGTGGGCGACGCCAAAGTTTGCGCCTTTCCCGACTTTAAATATTCCTGATGGTGTTTTTCGAACAAATCCGTGGCGCCACGCGATGACCCGATATTGATTCCAAAAACAGCATCTTGACCCCATCCTGACTCTTCAATTGCTTTTCGGGAAGCAGCCATAGCAAACAAAACCGATTTATCCAATGATTTATATTTGCTGTCCGATGCTCTTAATGCCGAAATAATCTCGTTAGAATTGTCATCCAATGATGCAACGAGAGTATTTTTATGATCTAAATATTTTGCCGTGAAACAATGTTCCCCATTCAGATAATTTCCCCAAATTGTTTTTGGTTGGTTCCCTAATGGAGATATTGAAGTTATGGCTGTTATCGATATTGTTCTGGGCAAAATGATTGTATTTATTAATCACATTTATAAAAAGGCAAATTTAAGAAACTCCAGCAGCAACAGTGAACCGAAAAGGATTTCTTTTTGCAAAAAATAAATGGAAATCAGGAAATTTTGTGTTTTTCGAGTTTTTAGCCCTGATAGCAGTGAAAATCCTTTATTCCCTCTTTTTGAAGAGGGAATAAAGATTGCAACGAATAGCAGGAATAGCTCCTAATTTAAACTATTTCTAGTGCTTCTTCGACAACTTGATATATTCTTTGCAATTGATTATCGCTGATTATATATGGTGGCAAAATATAAATAATGTTCCCCACAGGTCGTAGAATCACTCCATTTTCGATGAAAAAATCATACAGCTTGTTCCGCAATGTCCCATAATAACTGAAGTCATCTTCCGTTTTTATTTCCAAGGCAAAAATAACCCCTAAAACACGTGTTGTCTTCACTTTTGAATGGTTCCTTATACGCCCTTGGAAGTTCAAGTGGCTTGCATTCACCCGAACCAAATTAGCCTGTATTTCAGGAGTTTGCAGTAGTTCCAAGCTGGCTAGGGCAGCGGCGCAACCAGTTGGGTTTGCTGTAAAGGTATGCCCGTGAAACAAGGCTTTGTTGATGTCCTCATCGTAAAAAGCTTCAAAAATATCCTGCGTGAAGGTGGTAATAGCCATTGGTATTGTGCCACCAGTAAGGGCTTTAGACAAGCACATCATATCCGGCACTTCATTAACATAATCCATCGCGAAGTTTTTTCCGGTTTTACCAAAACCTGTCATCACCTCGTCAGCAATGGTCAAGACTTGGTTTTCTTTACAAATTCGGATCAATTGACCCAATGCCTCGGGTTCATACATCACCATACCTGCGGCTCCCTGAACCAAAGGCTCAAAAATAAAACCTGCGCAATCGTGTTTTTGGATCAGCTCTCGTAAGGCATCAAAACTTTCCTTTTCCTGCCCTTTTATGGGTACGGGAATCCGAACGACATCAATAAACATCCCTTCAAAAGCTTGGGTATAGAAGGAGATTCCGCTTGCCGCCATGGCAGCGAAGGTATCTCCATGAAAGGCATTTTCGAACGCGATTATCGTAGTTCTCTTTTCCCCTTTATTGAAAAAATACTGCAGCGCCACTTTTATGCCCACTTCGACTGCCGTTGAACCGTTATCAGAAAAAAATATTTTCTGTTGGTTTTTCGGGAGAATTTCGATCAACTTTTCGCCCAGAACTATCGCTGGTTCATGTGTGAACCCCCCAAAGAGAACGTGTTCCAATGTGGTGAGTTGTTTGTAAATGGCATCAGCAATAAATTTGTTGCTGTGTCCATACGGATTTACCCACCATGATGCGATGGCGTCAATATATTCCTTGTCGTTTTCGTCCCAAAGCAGCGCTCCTTCACCTCTCTTGATGGCAATGGGAAGTGCGGCTGTTTTGTGTTGAGTATACGGGTGCCAAAGATAGTTTTGGTCTCTTTCAGTCAGTCCCCTAACCCCAGAAGGGGAAATGTTTTTATTGTGCATAATTATAATTTCAGTAGATTTTCTCGGAACAAATCGGCATACTCTCGAACCACATTTTGGTCGAAATACGGTTCTTGCTCGATTCTCCCAATGTTTTTTATCCCCGACTTATTCAAGATGATGGCTTCGGATGCCTTGTTTTCATTTCCACTGAAAATGACTCCGGCGATCGCTATATTTCGGTTTTTCAAGGCTTCAATGGTCAATAATGTATGGTTGATGCTTCCTAAATAATGTCTGGAAACAACCACCACCTTATAATCATCCTGGATCAAATCAGTAACACAGTCTGTATTGTTTAACGGAACCAAAACACCACCTGCGCCTTCAATTACAAGATGTTCTTTCAAGACGGGTTCAACAATTTGATTTAAATCAATTGTAATCCCATCTAATTCCGCAGCCAGATGAGGACTTGCGGGCGTTTGTAATCGGTAACTGTTTGGATGAATCGTAGTCTGACAGTTTGAAATCAAGGATTTGATCTTGTGGCTGTCCGAATTATCCAAGTCGCCTGCTTGTATCGGTTTCCAATAATCGGCTTCCAGAGCTTCTACAATGATGGCTGAAGCGATGGTTTTACCCACATCGGTAGATATTCCTGTTATAAATAGTTTCATAGATTTTTTTCTTTCGCAAAGATTAATGAAGTTCAAAGAAGGTTCACAAAGGTTTTAGTTTATTAATCTCTTTGAGATTCTTTGTGAAACTTTGCATAATAATTTTAGCTTATTTTCTTCTAGAACACAAAAGTACTCAACAAAGCCAAGAGATCCGAGATTTCTTCCTTCGAATTGTAACTGTGGATGCAAAACCGCAATCGCTCCTGTCCTTCCGGAACGGTGGGCGACAAAATTGCCTTGACATCGAAACCTTTTTCTTGCAGTTTCCTGGCTATTGACTTTACGTTTTCATTTCCAGGCATGATTGCTGACTGGATTGCTGATTTACTCCTTACGAACAGTTGTTTCATCCCCAAAATGTTCTTTTCCTGATTGAAATGAAGAATGTTTTCTCGAAGCAAAGTGTTGTTTTTATTGTCGATTTTAAGATAATTGTACGCCATCAGTACTGTAGCGAGGGAGTGCGGCGACAATCCCGTGGTGTAAATAAAACTTCTAGCAAAATTCACCAGATAATTTGAAAGTTCCTGTGAACCAATAACGGCCGCGCCATGACATCCCAATCCTTTTCCGAACGTCATAATACGCGCAAAAACTTGCTGTTGTAAACCCAGCATTTGAACCAATCCTTCGCCCTTTTCTCCAAAAACACCCAAAGCATGTGCTTCGTCCACTATCAAATAGCAATTGTACTTATTTGAAAGTTGTGCCAACTCATCAAGATTTGGCGTATCCCCATCCATCGAAAAAACGCTTTCGGTAACAATGTAAATTGTAGCATTTGGATTGCGCAAAATCAATTTCTCTAAGTCCTCAAAATCGTTGTGATCGAATTTGTAGGCTTTCGCATTCGACAACAAAATCCCGTCACGAATGGACGCGTGACACAATTCATCATATAAAATCAAATCTCCTTTTTGAGGAACAGAACCAAAAAAACCGACATTGGCATCATAACCGGAGTTGAACATTAAAGCGGATTCGGAATCATGGAAATGGGCAATGTATTTTTCCGTTTCGTTATATAACTTGTGATTTCCCGACAATAATCGGGAGCCAGTTGCACCATTTTGAATAATGGCATTGTCGACCAAATACCGATGTGTAGAATGAAAAATGGTTTCCGACTTTGCCAGCCCAAGATAATCATTCGATGCAAAATCGGTTAAACCATTCGTTAAAGGCAAGCTTCTCAGCGAACTATTGAGTTTCCGGTTGTCGAGTTTAATGGAAAGGTTTTTTGGAAATTTTTTCATGGTCACAAAAATAAGCAACTTTTTCGGTTTAATAAATTACGCGGTCTTCGATTGTTTGATTTTGAAAAAAGCCGCTGAAATTAAAACAAAAAAAAGCCTAACAGTTATGTTAGGCTTTCCTTATATATTGAAATTATTTTAGTCGACTAAAACAATTACTTTATTGTCTTTCATCTCTAAAGTTCCTGAAGATATCGTTAACGAATAATTCTCCGCATTTACTTTAGTGAATAAGTTTGATGTTTCCTTGTTGAATTCGAAACTAGGAGCTGTGAAACTCACGGTTCCTTTTTGAAGCAATGAAACAATCGGTGCGTGATTATTTAAAATTTGAAAACTTCCGTCAACACCCGGCACGGATATCGAAGTTATTTCTCCTTTGAATAATGATGCCTCCGGTGATACTATTTCTAAAATCATAATTTTTTAATTGATAATTGATAATTGGTAATTATCAATTGGATTATGCTTCCGCCAACATTTTCTCTCCAGCCTCGATAGCTTCTTCGATAGTCCCTTTAAGGTTGAAAGCTGATTCCGGAAGGTGGTCTAATTCACCGTCAATAATCATGTTAAATCCTTTGATGGTATCTTTGATATCAACTAAAACACCTTTTAATCCTGTAAACTGTTCCGCTACGTGGAAAGGTTGAGACAAGAAACGTTGTACACGTCTAGCTCTAGAAACTGATAATTTATCTTCTTCAGATAATTCTTCCATACCTAGAATCGCAATAATATCTTGCAATTGTTTGTATTTTTGAAGGATTTCTTTCACTCTTTGTGCACAGTCATAGTGTTCGTTCCCAAGAATTTGTGGTGTCAAAATACGAGAAGTTGAATCCAACGGGTCAACCGCCGGATAAATACCTAACTCTGCAATCTTACGAGACAATACAGTTGTTGCATCAAGGTGAGCAAACGTTGTTGCTGGTGCCGGGTCAGTTAAATCATCCGCAGGAACGTAAACCGCTTGAACAGATGTAATAGATCCTTTGTTAGTAGATGTGATACGCTCTTGCATCGCTCCCATTTCTGTAGCTAATGTTGGTTGGTATCCTACTGCAGATGGCATACGACCTAAAAGTGCCGAAACCTCAGAACCTGCCTGTGTAAAACGGAAGATGTTATCCACGAAGAACAATACATCTTTCCCTTGGTCAGTTCCTGCTCCATCACGGAAATACTCCGCAATAGATAATCCAGAAAGTGCAACACGTGCACGAGCTCCTGGTGGCTCATTCATTTGACCGAAAACGAAAGTAGCTTTTGACTCTCTCATTCCCATCATATCAACTTTAGACAAATCCCATCCTCCATTTTCCATAGAGTGCATGAACTCATCACCGTATTTTATAATTCCTGACTCTAACATCTCACGAAGTAAGTCATTCCCTTCACGTGTTCTTTCTCCTACTCCTGCGAATACTGAAAGTCCACCGTGACCTTTTGCGATATTGTTGATCAACTCTTGAATCAATACTGTTTTACCTACACCAGCACCACCGAACAATCCAATTTTACCTCCTTTTGAGTAAGGCTCAATTAAATCGATTACTTTAATACCTGTGAATAAAACTTCAGATGAAGTTGACAGATCTTCGAATTTTGGTGCTTGACGGTGAATTGACATTCCGTTTTCGCCTGTTTTAGGCAAATTACCTAAACCATCAATTGCATCTCCAATTACGTTGAACAAACGTCCGTAAACATCCGCACCAATTGGCATTTGGATAGGATTCCCTGTTCCAACTACTTCATAACCTCTACTCAAACCATCTGTTGAGTCCATCGAAATGGTACGAACGGTGTTTTCACCAATGTGAGATTGTACTTCAAGTACCAACAAAGTACCATCTTTTTTTGTGATTTCTAATGAATCATAAATTTTTGGAAGTTCAACATCTTTACCGTTGAATACTACATCAACTACTGGACCAATGATTTGCGCAACTTTTCCTATTACTTTTGACATTACTTATGTATTTATTAAATAGCTATTTAGGTTTATGAAATAGCAGCAACCGAAATTTATCGATTACCTACTTTTTTCAAGTTGCAAAGATAATTTTTTAAAATAAAAAATCAACACCTTTTTCTATAAAAACAAGAAAAAATTATAGGATTGTTTGAAAACCCAATTAAAACAAACAATTACATTAACTTCAACTGAAATACAAAAAAACCACCACGTCTTGAAAACGGGTGGTTTTATTCTTAAAAAATATTCCTTTTTTAATTTAACACCATAGGATACAATATAGGATATAACCCCAGATTAATCATAGGTAAAGTAGATCCATAAGTTGTATTAATGGCAGCACTAAAAGAATTAGCAATTAACGCATACCCTCTTGGACTAGGATGAATACCATCTAGCGAAAAAGCACCTCCAGTTACATAAGTTGAACTAAGATTAAAACTGCTACTTACTATACCTCCACTTGATAATCTATCCATTATCATTTTTGTATCTACAAAAGCCAAACCTTTAGCATCTGCAACAGCCTTAATAGTCGCGTTATACGCATCTGTTGCGACTTTAACTTCAGCAATTTCAGTTGGAATCAATACATGTTGATCTTGCAAAGGGAAAGTGATACCGAATGAATTTAATGGATATGTCGGAGCCACTCCTAAACCAGAGTTAGCTGCTGTAGGCGCGGTTCCAATTACTGATTTTGTCGTTAATAAAATTAAATCAGAACTCGTTGCTTGACGCACTTGTCCAAAAATAAACCCTAACTGTCCCGCAGTGGCAGCATCAAGTCCTCCACCCATTAATACTTGAGTTAAGGCTGCTGACAAATTTGTCAAAGATTCGTCTTTAATCAACATAGGATTAGCGGTCTCAGAAGACAAAAGAGCAATCCTGCTTCCTTGATTTAAGAAAGCTAAAGCATTGCGTAAAGGACCGTACAATTGCGCATTCAAAGCAGCAATAGTAGCCACACCTACCGCTTTATTTCCTCCACCCAAAAGAGTAGTTGTCAATGGGTTATGAGGAACAACCGTAAAGTAAGGCAATGTATTAACATAAGGAAGATTAGCAACAACCCCTTTTGCTCCATTAGCAGTTAAAACAGTAACCAATCCAGAATATACGCTAGCAAACACATTGGGATCCGTTATATCGTTACTTCCGTAAGTTGCCGGATTGACGTTACCGGTTTGGTTTACACCAATACCACCAGAAGTAGCATACCCCAAAACATCATTTCCTCCAATCCATAAAGAAAAGAAAGTCGGAGCCTGAACTAAAGCATCCGCCATAATTGTGGTTCCAGCCGTGCTCGCAAATCTCCCAAAATAAGGGTTTAAAGCGGCATACCCGGGAAAGCCTAAATGAAAACTTTTGGCTCCAGGAACACCCATATTATTAAACGCTCCAGTCAAATGAGCCGAAATTGCTGTACCAGATACACCTGACACATTCACAGGTCCTGCGCCATCAAAAAAATATCTAGTTGGAAATTGAGGAATTTGAACGCCGCCTGAAGAAAATCCCCCTATATTATCTACCATTAGTGGAGTCGTAAAAGAACCACCTCCAGCAAGAGCAAATTGTTGCGACAATAAATTTGTATAAGAACCCTCTTGACCTTTTACGAAAAGAGCCCCGTCGCTATACCCGGCGGCAAATGAATCACCCAACGCCACATATTTTGCAAAATTCGCTGTACCTGGCACTACAGAAACCTCTGCAGCGGTCATGTTTTCATCATCATTATTACATGCTACAAAGCTTAAAGAAACTAACAGTAGCCATTTGAAATTTTTTATCATTGTTTATGTGTTTATTTTTATTACTGAATACAATTAGCTTACGGGTTGATTGTCCAAGATGCAAAATACTGTTGTCCAATCAAACCTGCTCCTAATACCTGAGCATATTCTTTTCCACCAATATTTGCAGCTCCAATTTTCAATGTTGATTTTAATGCCGGTATGTTGTAATTTACTTGGGCATCAATTACCGTGGCAGCATCAATCATACCATCTACCATTGTAGATTGCCATAAATATTCACTGTTCCATCTTCCGCTTACATTGAATCCGAAGTTTTTGAATAATTTTTCGTTTCCGAATGATGCTTTCACTCTATGTTTTGGAGTATTGAAACCAGCTTCAAAGCTCGGGTCCTTTTCTTGATCAAACTTAAATTCAGCATAATTATAGTTAACACCCACTTCAAAGTCTCTGTAAACTTTTGTAGAAAGACCAAGACCAAAACCAAGAGACTCGATTTCCACATCTGTATTAGTGTATAATTGATACACTCTGTAATTTCCATTTTGCAATGCGTGTAATGTCTTACTCCCTTCATCATTTGCAGTTGGACTAGGAGCATCTTGCGCTGTACCATAAAAAGGAGCCACCACATTTAAATTTCCGATAAAATCATTGTAGATATTATAATATCCATTAACATCAATGGAAACATCTCTTATAAATGAACGATACCCCAATTCAAATGCTTTCACCTGCTCAGGTTTCACATAATCAACATTGGTTTTTTTCAATACCGCAGGATTTCCAGTTGCCGTAAGAGCACCTACAGAAGACGCTGTGTAAGAGTTATTATAGGCATTTAGCCCAGTCATTACCACCGTTGTTCCACCGGCAAGAAATTGACCTGTAGGAGTAGACACCGGCAATGTCTCACTATATCGCACTAAGTTATCTGGAGCAGAACCAAGCAAGATAGCACTTCCGACATTAAACCCGATGTACTGATCCTGTGTAGTAGGGTTTCTGAAACCAGTTTGAAATGACCCTCTGAAATTATGTCTTCTGCTTTGACCTCCTGAATAGACTAAGGAAACTCTTGGTGATACGTTACCGTCAAAATTTTGTGCTTTATCGTAACGAACCGAACCTGTAAATTTCAATCGGTCATCTATGAACTTTTTTGTCAATTGCGTGTAAGCCCCATATTCATTATAGTTTATAGGCCCATCCTTATCCGTGTAAATTCGACCATGGGAATTTAATTCATATAGCCTGTACGACCCACCAACTTGTATTTCAGCAAACTCTATAATATCTTTAAAATTATAGTTTGCATCAGAATGATATATTTTAGAGTTATCAACCAATTTTGAACCAGTTAACACACTTGCCTCATTTGTTACTTTATTAAAAGCAGCCTTAAACTCTGGTGTACCTGGTAAAAATCTACCCGTCTCAGCCGTATTTCTTGCAAATATATGAGCATTTTCAGGAGTCTGACCACCCAAAGTTGCACCAACATATGCAGCTGCGTATTGACCAAACCAAGTTTTATCATCTTTCCATTGTCTATTCACATTAATACCGGTAAAAAGCATATCATATGAATCACCACCGTCCTCACTAGTAGTATAACCTCTTACAAAAAAGTTTTTCCCTTTTACCTCTATTTTATGCTGCTGCATAAAAAAGTTATTTAAATAATACCTGTTTGCACCTTGATAAACAGCATTACCAAAACCAAATTTACTCTGCCAAATAACCTCCACATCATTTTCGAAAGGCTTATAATGCACTGAAAAATCAATTTTAGTGTTACTTGCTTTATTGTCAGTAAGATCAGTTTCATTATATCCCGTTCTGCTTACATTATAATTAGGAAGAATCGCATCAAAAGCGGCAAACTGAGCAGGAGTTATTGCACCTGCAGCAAGTAATCCATCAGCAACCCCATTTAGATTTGTAGTAACCTCATCACCATATACATTTATACCGTCATAATTCACATGATTCCTATCTCTGCCTTCGACAGTTCTGTCATCGTAATTTGTAGCATACCAATCCGTACCTCTCATATAAGTGAAATTAGCCTTCGCTGCCAATTTAGAACTGAACGCATGTGCCATTCTAATCCCATAATCTATGTAATCGTTAGATCCTGCAGCTTTTTGACTTGTCTGACCGTACTTTGCATAAGCGGTAATACCTTGACTTGTAAATGGGCTTTTACTATTCATGAATAAAATACCATTAAATGCGTTAGCTCCGTATAAAGCAGAAGAGGCACCAGGCAATAGCTCGACACTTTGCACATCTATTTCTGAAACACCAATCATATTTCCCAAAACAAAATTCAACAGTGGAGAAGAGTTATCCATTCCGTCTACCAATTGCATAAAACGCGTATTGGCCACAGTGGCAAAACCACGAGTGTTGATGGACTTAAAAGACAAACTACTGGTGTTCATTTGAACTTCTTTCAAGTTCTCCAAACCATCGTAAAAGGTAGCTGATGCCGACTTTTTAATATCAGCGGTACCCATTCTTTCAATAGTTACAGGAGATTCCAAAACCCTTTCAGGAGTTCTTGAGGCAGACACCACAATTTCATTAAGTAAGTTTTGCTCCTCTTTAAGGACAACATTAACTTTTTGATTGTTTGATGTGATACTTACTCTTTTTGTAATGAAACCTACGCTTGTAACCTCGATCTCATAAGGCGCTTTTGTTGATGAAACTAATGTAAACTTTCCATCACTGTCGGAAACCGTTCCAGCGGACTCCCCAACAATTTTAATATTAGCTCCAAAAATTGGTTGGTTGTCATTTTCAACAACGGTACCTGAAATTGAACTTTGCGCAAAAGTTATGCTGCAAAAAAACAATGACAAAAAAAGTAAATACATTCTCATTTGGTTGAATTTTATAGATTTAGATTGCCAAAGTACAATTATTTTTAATATTAATAAAAAAACGTTAAAAAAAATTCATTATCTCTATCTTTTTGCTGACATTTTAACACAATTACAACATTATGATTTTTATGTTTATCTCTGTTAATGTGTTAATTTGTTGCAATATACTATGCGTACATACTATTTTTAATGAAAATTTGAACTTATCATAAAAATAGGGTGTTTTGTGTATTTTTATCCAAAAAAAAAAGCGAGATCAAAAATCTCGCTTTTTTTATAAATTATCATTAGAACATTGATTTATTCAACCGTAACCGACTTGGCCAAATTTCTGGGCTGGTCAACATTACATCCTCTCAACACAGCGATATGATATGACAAAAGCTGTAACGGTATTGTCGTTATTAATGGTGACAAGGCATCTGAAGTCTCCGGGATTTCAATAACATAATCGGCCAATTCGCGAACTTGCGTATCGCCTTTAGTAACTATGGCAATAATCCTTCCGCTTCTTGACTTAATTTCTTGGATGTTACTTACAATTTTATCGTAATGTCCTTGTTTGGGAGCTATAACCACAACTGGCATTTGCTCATCTATCAAAGCTATTGGCCCGTGTTTCATTTCGGCCGCCGGATAGCCTTCAGCATGAATGTACGATATTTCTTTTAGCTTCAGAGCCCCCTCAAGAGCCACAGGAAAATTATACCCTCTTCCTAAATACAAACAGTTAGGCGCGTCTTTAAAAGTTTCAGCTATTTCCTTTGCTTTTTCGTTGGTCTCCAAAGCTTCTCTAACTTTCTCAGGAATTAATTCCAGTTCCTGCAAATACATATGAAAATCAGAATGAGACAGCGTCCCTTTGGCTTTAGCCAAACGAAGCGCGATCATCGTCAATACCGTGATTTGTGTTGTAAAAGCCTTAGTGGAAGCAACTCCAATTTCAGGACCTGCATGTGTGTAAGCGCCCGCATGCGTTTCTCTTGAGATAGAAGAACCCACGACATTACAAACTCCAAATACGAAAGCGCCTTGCTCTTTTGCCAATTTAATCGCAGCCATTGTATCAGCCGTTTCTCCAGATTGAGATATGGCAATGACTACATCCTTGCTATTTATGATTGGATTTCTATATCTAAATTCAGATGCATATTCTACCTCAACGGAGATCCTGGCAAATTCTTCAAAAATATATTCGGCAACAAGACCTGCATGCCATGAAGTACCACATGCCACTATAATAATCCTATCCGCATTTAAGAATTTTTCTAAATTATCCTCGACTCCAGCCATTTGAATAAGGCCTTCGTTTGCATGCAACCTTCCTCTATAAGTGTCCTTAATAACACTAGGTTGCTCGTATATTTCTTTCAACATAAAGTGATCATAACCTCCTTTTTCAATTTGCTCCAAATTCATTTGAAGTTCTTGAATATAAGGATCCACTAAAGAGTCATCTTTAATCTTTCGCACTTTCATCGCCTTGTGTAACCTTATTATTGCCATTTCACCATCCTCCAGATAAACGGCATTTGACGTATATTCAATAAAAGGAGATGCGTCTGAAGCGACAAAATATTCCCCTTCACCAATACCAATTGCCAATGGGCTACCTAAACGGGCCGCTACAATTTCATTAGGATTTTTTTTATCAAAAACGGCAATGGCATACGCCCCTACCACTTGGTTGAGCGCAATTTGAACCGCCTTCCCTAACTTTATTTTTTCTTTTTTTTGTATCTCTTCGATAAGGTTTACAAGTACTTCAGTATCTGTATCAGATTGAAAAACATAACCTCTCTTGATCAACTCCACCTTTAAAGGAGCATAATTTTCAATGATACCATTATGGATTATCACTAAATCACCTGAATTAGAAACATGAGGATGAGAATTTACATCATTGGGTACACCATGAGTTGCCCAACGCGTGTGACCAATTCCTATAGTCCCGTTTGTGGAAATTTCTTTAGAAGCCCTTTCTTCAAGATCTGCAACTTTACCTTTCGTCTTACTCAGTTTTATAGCTTCGCCGTCATAGATCATCACTCCAGCGCTATCATAACCTCTATATTCGAGTCTTTTCAATCCTTTTATTACAATGGGGTAAGCCTCTCTGTAGCCTATATAACCAACGATTCCACACATAATATTATATTAATTAGGTTTAGTATAGTAAATTTCCAATTTCAATCTTTTATCTTCCGGGACGGTAGATTTACTTCCATAAATAATTGCCCCTAAAGGGCTCATAACCGAAGCTTTTGGAGCTTGGGATATTGTAGAAGTCGCCGTTCTTAATTTATACGAAACAGTTGTATTAATATCTTCCGTCACGACAACGCCTAACTTCACATTAGTGGAATCGGCATTTTTTATAAGATTTCTGATTTGATTTGTGATTCTAATCTTATAGATTCCATTTGCGGCATCTTCCTTGTTTAACAAACCGCCGTATATTAATTTCCCGTTTTTAGCATTTGTGCCCGTGGTCGCGTCAGTAGCGTAATCAAAAACCGGTCTGTTATTGTTTAAATCATATAGGTAAATTCGACTTGGCTCGACAGCGCCATTCATCGCGCTTGCATCGACATGAAAAACAAGATTGGCCTCATTAATTAACCAATCGCTGTTTCGGATGGTTTCCAATTCATCGGCAACACCGTTATTGTCAGCGTCAGGACCAAAAAGTTCCAGAATCGACATAGCGCCTTCGCCACCTTTGAGATATAATCTTTCATCTCCAAGAGTTGTATTAATGTTTGCCGGATTGGTCGCATTAGCATACGAAATGTTCGTATTGCTTTGCTCTAACAAACTAACCGTGTTCCCGCTCATATTAAGGACGATCGAATAATCAATTCTTGTGTTATCCGTAGCTGAAGTATCTCCCTTGTACTTTATTGTTATTTTTCCTTTCTTGAAATCTAATTGCGCCAATGCGCTTGGGCTGGTTCCTGACTTTTCTACCTTGAAATACAATCCTCTAAAATATTCTTTAAAGACATCATTTGAAGCCAGCTTTCCTGATGCAGCGCCATCAATTATTTTCGATTTAAAAAAACTGGAATTGAGAGCCAATCGCATTTCTGGAGCCGTTCGGGTCACGACCTCCTTGCCATCCTTTGTCACAGTTTCCTTATATTCAGCGGCACTAAAGAAAAACGAATCGTTTTCCGAAGCACTACCGTTATTTAAACGGGTCCCCACTTTAGCGCCATCAAAATCTGCATTTTGATCCGTAAAATATTTTTGCGCTTCCTGAAAACCGCCAAGAGGGTCTAAATCTCTCATAAAATATCCGGACTCATAGACGCTCAAATTTATTTTGCCATCTGTTGCACCATAAATGGAATCTAATTCATAGACATGATCGCCATTAGTATCGGTAGATACTAATGTACTGAAATATGGAATTGTTAAAATTACGCTCTCGATTTCAGGATTATTTCCTATCACAGGGTTTGGAGAACTCAGTAATAATTGAGTTGCAAAATTGGCGGTTGTTGTACCGAATGCCGGATTATCGAGTATCCCGAGCGGATTTATGGAAAGCCCGTTCGACTGGATCGGTCCGATTTTTTGATTATAAGCCACAACACTCGAAGTGTATTTAGCAAAATCAAAATGATTGTCACCAATCAAACCATCACCAATTGAATTATAATCTTTATCACAGGAATATAAAAAAACAACACACGCAACTATTAGAATTTTCTTAAAAAAAGAATTATTGTACATATCAGATAATAAAAGTTTAAATTATAGAATCTCGTTATTGTAAAAATTGCTGTACGCCTCCGCAAATGCATCTTTAGGCACGAAAGATAAAAAAGGTTTCCCCGAAGACTCTATAAATTTTGTTAAACTTGGAGACACGCTGTCTGAAGCGATTATCACTGCATCTGAATGCTTTATAGACGTTTTTATAATGCTTTCATAATCAGGTGTCTTCAGGTCAGCTATGGCTTCCGCAGGAACTCCGTCAAGAATAATTTTACTGATCATTTCTGGATCTAAAGTGCCTTCAAACGATTGACTGTAGACAGAAGTAACAATCTTTGTGTCTGAAAACAAGGCCTCATTTTTATAATAGTGCTTCATGTATATAGGCAACATCGCTGCCATCCAACCGTGAACATGTATGATATCCGGAACCCAATTCAACTTTTTCACCGTTTCCACAACTCCCTTTGCGAAGAAAATCGCACGTTCGTCATTATCAGGATACATTACCCCTTCTTCATCGGCAAATGTCGCTTTCCTTTTGAAATATTCATCGTTATCTATAAAGTAAACTTGTATTCTTTCTTTAGGTATTGAGGCCACTTTTATTATCAATGGCATATCTAAGTCATTTACTACCAAATTCATCCCCGAAAGTCTAATCACTTCATGTAATTGGTGTCTTCTTTCATTTATATTTCCATATCTGGGCATAAAAATCCTGATCTGTCCTCCTTGATCATTAACCATCTTCGGCACATCGTAAGACATTAAAGAGACCTCGTTTTCAGCCAAGTAAGGCACCACTTCAGATGATACGTATAATATCCTCTTATCTTTCATATTGTAATTTGCTTAATTTATTGGTAATAAAAACCACGCAAAATTACAAAAATTTATGCAGTTATTAACTAATATATTATGTTTGCACTAAATTTTAATAAAACAACCATGCATATTTTCAAGGAAAAAGAGGCTTTGATGGACCATTTGAAATCTATTAAGACTCCTGATTCCACTATTGGTTTTGTTCCTACAATGGGTGCATTACATCAAGGTCATTTGTCCTTGATGCAACAATCGCTGGCTGAGAATGAAAATACGGTGGTTAGTGTTTTTGTCAATCCCACTCAGTTCAACAATCCGGAAGACTTGTCAAAATACCCACGAACTCTGGAAGCGGATATTACCAAAATATCGGAATTAAATACCGAAATAATTTTGTACGCCCCCTCAGTTGAAGACGTATATGAAGGAAAAATCTTGTCCCAAGAATTTGATTTCGACGGATTGGAAAACCAAATGGAAGGAAAATTCAGGCCTGGTCATTTTAATGGCGTTGGAACAATCGTAAAAAGGTTGTTCGAAATTGTAAACCCAACCAACGCTTATTTTGGAGAGAAAGATTTCCAACAATTGCAGATCGTCAAAAAGATGGTCAAAAAAAATAACATGACCGTTAACGTGCAGGGATGTGCCATTTACAGGGAATCTAACGGCCTTGCGATGAGTTCGAGAAATGAGCGCCTTTCCGAGCAACAAAAAATGGACGGAGCTCTCATATACAAAACCTTAAACGGCGCAAAAGAAAAATTCAAAACGAACAGCGCAAAATCCGTAACGGAATGGGTCGAAAAAGTGTTCGAAAAAAACACTTCCTTTGAATTGGAATATTTTCAAATCGCCGATGAAACGACACTATTGCCTTGTTTAAGAAAAAATAAAACCAAAAAGTACCGCGCTTTTATAGCGGTTATTGTCAATAATATTCGATTGATTGACACCATTTCATTAAATTAATTTACTTTTGTAGCATGCAAATTCAAGTACTAAAATCAAAAATCCATCGGGTAAAAGTAACTGGAGCCGATCTAAACTATATCGGTAGTATTACCATCGACGAAACACTTTTGGAGGCTTCAAATATCATTGAAGGAGAAAAAGTTTCAATCGTGAACATCAACAACGGCGAGCGCTTTGACACATATGCCATAAAAGGCGAGAGAAATTCAGGCGAAATTACGCTTAACGGTCCCGCAGCAAGAAGAGTCCAGAAAGACGACATCATCATTATCATTTCTTACGCTACTTTGGAATTTGAAGAAGCCAAAACTTTCAAGCCTTGGATTATTTTTCCCAACGAACAAGACAATTCCTTGACCTAATTAAAATTAGTTCAGAAATAAATGTAATTTTATCGTTACAAAAGACAATAGCCGTCATGTCTATTGTCTTTTTTTATTCCATAATTTAAATAAAACAGTTACTCTACCTATGGCCAAAGTAAAAACCTCCTTTTTTTGTCAAAATTGCGGAGCGCAATATGCCAAATGGCAGGGACAATGTAATTCTTGTAAAGAATGGAATACCATTGCAGAGGAAATCATCCAAAAGGAAGAAAAGACGGCTTGGAAAAGCGAATCGACGGTCAAGAGCAAAGCCCCAAAGCCTTTGAAAATTACCGAAATAGATTCCACTGAGGAAATCCGCATGGACACCACCGATGCAGAACTCAATCGAGTATTGGGCGGCGGCATTGTTCCTGGATCTTTAACACTTTTGGGAGGGGAACCTGGAATTGGAAAGAGTACATTATTACTACAAATTTCATTAAAATTACCTTATAAAACACTTTACGTTTCTGGTGAGGAAAGCCAAAAACAAATAAAAATGCGTGCCGAAAGAATCACGTCCATCAGCGACAACTGTTACATTCTTACCGAAACAAAAACCCAAAACATATTCAAACAAATTGAAGCCATTGAGCCCGAAATCGTGATTATCGATTCGATCCAAACTCTTCATACTGATTACATAGAATCTACTGCGGGAAGCATCTCGCAGATTAGAGAGACCACGGCAGAGCTGATTAAATTCGCCAAGGAAACCAATATTCCGGTAATTCTTATTGGACATATAACGAAAGACGGAAACATAGCAGGCCCAAAAATTCTGGAGCACATGGTAGACACCGTATTGCAATTTGAGGGCGACAGGAATCACGTGTACCGCATTTTGCGTTCGCTAAAAAACCGTTTCGGTTCTACGGCCGAAATAGGTATCTACGAAATGTTAGGAAGCGGTTTGAGAGAGGTATCCAATCCGTCGGAGATATTGATTTCTCACAAAGACGAGGAATTGTCGGGAACCGCCATTGCTTCTACGCTGGAAGGAATGCGCCCACTGATGATCGAAATACAGTCGCTGGTAAGCACAGCAGTATACGGGACCCCTCAACGCAGCACAACGGGCTACAATGCCAAACGACTAAACATGATTTTGGCCGTTCTGGAAAAAAGAGCCGGCTTTAGGCTTGGCGCCAAAGACGTTTTCCTAAACGTAACCGGAGGAATTTCTGTAGATGATCCCGCCATAGATTTGGCGGTTGTTGCGGCCATTTTATCTTCCAATGAAGACATTCCGGTGAATAAAGATTTCTGTTTTGCAGGAGAAGTCGGATTGTCGGGGGAAATCCGTCCAGTAAACCGTGTGGATCAACGCATTCAGGAAGCCGAAAAACTGGGGTTTTCGACCATTTTTGTATCCAAATACAATAAAATCGCCCTGAAAAATACCGGTATCAAAATTCAATTGGTGGCAAAAATAGAAGATGTGGCCAGCATGTTATTTGGATAACCCAATCCAGAAGCGGATGAAATACCCAACTGATCTACCTTGATGTTTTAGTTTCCGTTAGAAATTAATTCCCAAAGGCTGTCCTATTGCAACTCCTATTCATCTAAAATTCCTACCTGAAGAACAGCGGTTTTCTTTAGCTTTAAAAATAATTTATAGCTACATTTGTAATGTAAGTTACTTAATTTTAGTTTGTTACATTTTTTAACCCGAGTAACATCACCAAACATCCACTTAGCTGATTTCTGTTCATTAAAGACATTAAGGATTACAAAGAATACAATATAAATAATTCGTAAACTATTAATATTGATATCATGATAAGAATAGTGTTCCTATTGTTTATTAATCTGTCGCTTTTAAATAGTCCATCTTTTGCCCAAAGTGCAAAAGAAATTGTCAGAAAAACGGACGAAAAGGCAAAAGGCAAAACTTCAATTGCCACTATGACCGTTCAAATCATAAGACCTACTTGGTCACGAGAGATGAGCATAAAAACTTGGACAAAAGGAAATGATTTGGTATTGATATATGTTACGGCGCCTGCCAAGGAAAAAGGGGTCGTTTATCTAAAGCGATTCAAAGAAATTTGGAATTGGATTCCCTCAATTGAGCGAAATATCAAAATGCCACCGTCGATGATGAGCCAAAGTTGGATGGGAACTGATTTCACAAATGACGATTTGGTAAAAGAGGCTTCTATTTTAGAGGACTATGACCATACTTTTCTAGAAGATGCAGTTGTTGATGCGAGAACTTGTTACAAAATCCAGCTCCTTCCAAAACCGAAATCGGCCGTGGTTTGGGGAAAGGTAATAATGTCTATTGACAAAAAGGATTTTATGACGCTTCATGTTCAATACTATGATGAAGATGGCACCCTTATAAATACTATGCATGGTTCCGATATAAAAATTCTAGGCGGGCGATTATTGCCGGCGAGAATGGAGATGACACCTGAGAGCAAAAAAGGAAATAAAACGGTATTGATATACAATTCGATAGTATTCGACACTCCATTAGATGATTCCTTTTTCACCACTCAAAACATAACCAAAGTGAAATGATCTTAAAACTGATTTGGAGGAATCTTTGGCGCAATAGCAGGCGTACGCTGATCACAATGGCTTCGATTGCCTTTGCAGTCTTGGCAGCTGTTATAATGCAGTCTTTTCAAATTGGTGTTTTCAATAATTTGATTAAAAATGTTGTCGGTTACTATTCGGGCTATGTTCAAATACATCAAAAAGGATATTGGGAGGAGCAAGTGCTCGATAATTGTTTTGCTGTTGATGATGCGTTAACTAGCAAACTGAAGCTATACCCAGAGATAAATCAACTGGTTCCCAGAGTGGAGACATTTGTGCTCGCTTCTAAAGACAGCAATTCTAAAGGCTGCATGCTTATAGGCACTGACGCTGTAAAAGAAAACAACTTGACCAAGTTAAAAGGCAAGTTGATAAGTGGAGAATACTTTAAAAACAATGAGGAAGTGGCACTTGTAGCAGAAGGCCTTGCCAGAAGACTTGATTTAAAAACAAACGACACTGTAGTGTTATTTGGCCAAGGCTATCATGGAACAATGGCTGCGGGAAAATTTAAGATAAAAGGCATCGTTCATTTAGCATCTCCCGAAATGAATGATAGTTTCGTTTATTTACCACTAGCGGCCACACAATATTTTTTGAATGCCGAAAACAGACTCACCTCCATTTCATTGGGGTTAGTTGACCCGGAAAACACTGATGCCTTAACCAAAAAGCTCAAAAAGACAGTTGGTCAAAACTATGAAGTAATGAAATGGCAGGAATTGATGCCAGAAATTGCTAATCATATAAAAGCGGATGGGTTTTCCTTTTATGTGTTTTCAGGAATATTGTATTTCATAATAGGGTTTGGCCTTTTCGGAACCGTTTTAATGATGACTGCAGAACGCACCTACGAATTCGGGATGCTGGTAGCAATAGGAATGGGCAAAAGAAAGCTAGAAATCATGTTGTTGGGCGAAACACTATTTATTACAATGTTGGGTGTTGCTTTAGGCATACTTTTTAGCTTACCGCTAGTCATTTATTTGAATAAAAAACCATTGCGATTTACAGGGGAAATTGCCAAAGTATATGAGCAATTCGGCTTTGAAGCCATATTTCCCACCAGCGTTGATTTAAGAGTTTTTTACACGCAATCGCTTATTGTATTATTCATGGCATTTCTTATCGGTTTGTATCCTCTTTATTTTATAAAAGGGCTAGATCCGGTCAAAGCAATGAAACAGTAAAAAACATATGAAAATGTTGATAAAAATAGCGGGCAGAAACGTATGGCGGAGTAAAAAACGAAGCTACATAATCATCACGGCCATAGGCATTGGTTTATGGGCGGGTATTTTTATGATGGCGTTTTATAACGGTATGATCGAGCAGCGCATAAATACCGCCATCAGCACCGAACTGTCCCATATCCAGTTGCATCATCCCGAATTCCGAAAAGAATATGAAGTTAAATACCGCTTGCCGAATGGCAGGAAAATGCTAGAATCAATCTCTAAAGATTCAACGGTAAAAGCTACGGCTGGACGTATAGTATTAAAAGGGATGGTCGCATCAGCTTCCGGTAGCAGCGGAATAACCATAAACGGGGTCATGCCTACCGAAGAACAGTTGCTCACTAACCTAAAGAAGAAAATAATAAAAGGGAATTATTTTAATTCTGAGAAAACAAACGAGATTATTATTAGCGAAAAAATCAGAAAAAAGTTGAAACTCGATTTAAAGAAAAAGACCATTCTGACTTTTCAAGATAAGGAAGGCAATTTGGCTTCCTCCGCTTTCCGGATTATTTCGATATACAAAACCATAAACGGGCCTTACGATGAAGCTAACGTTTTCGTAAATATTAAGGACATCGATTCTCTCTCTGGAATTGAAAATGAGTTTAACGAAATTGCAGTATTGATTAAAAGCAGCAAATTATTGGAGCAAAGCCAAAACAATTTGAAGAAACGTTTTCCAACAACAGAAATAAAAAACTGGAAGGAAATTGCGCCAGAACTGGGATTAACGGTTTCGGTGGGTGATCAAATGGTTTATATTTTCATGGGGATCATTTTACTCGCACTGGCATTTGGAATCGTTAACACTATGATGATGGCTATTTTAGAAAGAACTCGCGAACTAGGGATGCTGCTCGCATTAGGGATGAATAAATTAAAAATATTTCTCATGATACTCTTCGAAACCTTTTTCCTAATCCTTGCGGGATGTCCAATGGGGATATTGCTTGCCCTTGCCACTATTGCAATTACCCAAAAAACAGGAATAGACTTTGGCCGTTTCTCGGAAGCCTATTCCAGTTTTGGATATGATTCCATAATATATCCTAGTTTAACATTAAAACAGTTTGGCATAATGATTCTTTTGGTGGTGATAACAGCGCTGTTCTCAGCTTTATTCCCGGCAAGGAGAGCCTTGAAGTTAAATCCTGCCGAATCTTTAAAAAAATAAATTATCATGCAAGAAACAGTAATAGACGCGCATAATTTATCAAAAATATATGACGAACAAACCATTCCGGTTTATGCTCTTAATGGTGTTCATTTACATATTACCCGCGGGGAATTTACGGCAATAAAAGGCCCGTCAGGATCAGGCAAAACGACCTTGCTGAATATGATTGGAGGCCTGGACACGCCTTCAGATGGTTATGTCGAAATCAATGGAACCAAGATCACTGCCCTTAAGGGCAATGATTTAATTGATTTTCGCTTAAATAATATCGGTTTTGTCTTTCAATCCTATAATTTGATACCCGTATTAACCGCAAAGGAGAACATCGAATTTATCCTTTTATTACAAAAAAGACCCCGTAAGGAAAGAGAGCAGCGTGTATTGGAATTACTGAGGGAAATAGGGCTGGAAGACAAAATAAACAAAAGGCCCCGAGAATTATCTGGTGGCCAGCAACAGCGGGTAGCCGTTGCCAGGGCACTAGCGCCAAAACCCCAATTTATTTTAGCTGATGAACCAACGGCAAATCTTGATTCAGTTTCCGCAGACAACTTACTGGATATGATGGCGAAATTGAACAAGGAAGAGAACATGACATTTGTTTTCTCTACCCATGACCAACGGGTAATTGATCGAGCTCGGAGAGTTATCACATTAGAAGACGGAAAAATTGTTGCCGACACCTCGCCTACAAAAATTGAACATGACCAAACCGAATAAAAATTAAAAAGGCGTGAAATTCTGTAACTACATATTCGGTTGTTTAATTTACCTGATCCCTATATCGGTTATAGGACAGACTCAAGATGCCAAAATCCCAAAGGTTGAATTAAGCGGCTACATAAAGGACATTCAAAGCACCTATTTTATCCGAAAAATCGACTCAAACTCTTCCTCCAATTTGATCCATAATCGATTGAATTTAAAATTCAATGTTTCTTCAAAATTTAGCGGAAGATTAGAAGTTCGTAACCGGATTTTTTATGGAGAACAGATAAAACAGACTCCTAATTTTGGTACAATTATCAACCAATACAACGGCATTTTGAAACTTTCCCATTTATGGGTGAACGAAAAATCGTTTGTCGCCCATTCAGTTATTGACCGAATGTTAATTCAATATTCAGATAACACTTGGAACATAACCATTGGCAGGCAACGGATCAATTGGGGAATCAATAATGTTTGGAATCCAAATGACATTTTCAACGCTTACGATTTTTTGGATTTTGATTACGAGGAGCGTCCCGGAAATGATGCCGTTCGGATTCAGCATTACTTAAAAAACAATTCAACAGTTGAAATAGCCTATAAACCCGGTAAAAACAGTGATAAACATACAGCCGCACTTTTATATAAATTCAATAAATGGAAATACGACTTTCAAATCTTAAGTGGTACTTTTGAACAAGATTATGTTCTTGGAGGCGGTTGGGCCGGGAGCATTAAAGATGCAGGGTTTAAAGGCGAATTTAGTTACTTTATTCCTCAAAAAGGAGCGTCCGAGCCTAATGAATCTTTTAGTATGTCCTTAATGGCCGACCGCACTTTTAAAAACGATTTGTACATCTCATTAGCTACTTTATACAATAGCAGTCCCACAAATATTTTTATACCTAACGGAGGTTTTTATGGTTCAAACCTTACGGCTAAATCACTGTTCCCTTTTCGATATAATGTGTACACCACAGTTGTAAAAACCATCTCTCCAATAAGTTCAATCACCGTTTCCGTAATTTACTCTCCACATCAAAATACACTAATTCTGTTTCCAACCTTTGCATGGAATGTTGCCACTAATTTTGATTTAGATTTCACGGCACAATCCTTTTTTACAAGACAACAGAACTCATATAATAATTTAAGCAGCGCAGTTTTCATCAGAAGCAGATGGAGCTTTTAAAAACCTCTTTTTCAACCCGTAAAAATCTGATTTTCAATATTTTTTCGTAAATTTATATTCCTGTAAAGTCCCTTCTAAAGATTTTTAAATATGAAACCATCTGACAAAACAATGGTTCGTTTTTATCGGCAACTCGGTACAATATTTTACAGTATTGCCGCGGTGGATGAAACTGTTCGCCAAGAAGAGATTAAACAATTAAAAAAAATAATTCAAAAAGAATGGGTACCCCTTGAAGATACTTTCGACGAATTTGGATCTGATTCAGCATACCAAATAGAGATTGTTTTTGATTGGCTGGTGGAAAATAAATGGGATATGGAACAAACTTTATCCGATTTCAGATTATTCAGAAAAGAGCATAGTAGTTTATTTACGCCCCAAATAAATGCCCTGATTTTAAAAACCAGCCAAGCGATTGCGACCTCTTTTGCAGGCAAAAACAAATCGGAACATGTTTTAATAAGCCAACTGAATGCGCTGTTAGAAAACCAATATTAAATTAAAATTTGTAATATAATAATCCTATGAAATGTGAAATTGTCCAATATAATTTAAAAACAATGAAAGATGAAAAAGCAAACAGGCATTTGGATTGACTCAAAAAAAGCAATCATAGTAACTCTTGAAGACGGCAAAGAAGCGGTAACAGAAATACAATCCGATCTTGAAAATCGAGTTTATCACGATAAAGAGGGAGACAAAGGAAGTTTCTTTGCCGGGCAACACATTGACTCCCAGAAATCATTCGACGAACGAAAAAAACACCAAATAAACACCTATCTAAAAGATGTCATATCGACTGTTAATGGGGCAGATGAGTTGTATATTTTTGGTCCGGCAGACACAAAAATCAAGTTAGAACAAAAAATAAACGCCGAGAAATCTACTATTGCCAGCAAGCCTAAATCAGTTGAAACGGCCGACAGCATGACATCAAACCAGATTGTGGCAAAAGTCAAACAGTTCTACAACCAAAAATAATATCCTCCACTAAAGTGAAGCTTCAATTTTCAAAAACTACAGCATAAAAGATGTTGTAGTTTTTTTATGCACCAAATAAATAAGTCCCTACATTTGGGCTCGACAGATTTTCTACAAGAAAATCAATATCATTTAATAACCGACGCCATTTCATGAAAACCGGAAAACAAAAAACAATCATTCTACTGGTAGTATTTGCATCCATAATCCTGGTTCTGTCCGCGGCGTTCTTTGCGTTTAGAGATTCCCTTCTGCAGCAGGCAATCACAAAAGTTTCAACTAAGATGCAACTAGAATATAACAGTGATCTCTCGGTGAAAAAAGCTTCTTTCGAAGGGCTGTCGGGAGTGAATCTGACGGAGGTAATCCTGGTTCCCAAAAATGCCGACACGCTTTTCAGAATCAAAAAGATGAAAACCACGGTCAGCATCAGGCATTTGTTCCTTGGCGAAGTGCAACTGGGAACTTTGGAAATTCAAAATGGTCTAGTGCAACTGGTGCAGAAAGGAAAGGTTAAAAATTTTGCCGCTTTTTTAAAAAAAGAAAACAAAGAACCAATAAGCGAGGATAAAAGGGATTACGCCACTTTTGCCTATAGGATCATTTCGAAAGCACTGAATCTGGTCCCTACCGATATGCGCATAGAAAATTTGGTATTCAAGCTGGATGACAATGGCAAGAAGGCAACAATCGACATAAAAAAATTGAACCTTTTTGACAAGGAAATCGAGACTTCGATAAATGTGCAAACCAATACTTTTTCGCAGCGCTGGAAAATAAAAGGCTTCGCCGACCCCAGAAACAAAAAAGCGGATATCCGTTTCTTCAATATTGACACGGGCGCCATTAAAGTGCCTTATTTCGACGAACGTTACAATCTGAAATCCAGCTTTGATTCCATCAGATTAAAAATTACGAACATTGAAAAAAGCGGCGGCGAATTGCATATTGACGGTTTCACGTCCATTTCCAACCTAAGAATCAATCATCCAAAAATAGCCAGCAAAGACGTCTTGATAAAAAATGCCCTATTTGATTATCGATTGCTGTTGGGTTCCGATTTTATTTCTGTAGACAGCAGTTCCACCGCGCAGTTTAATGCCATAAAATTTCATCCCTATGCCTCCTATGAAACGCAATCGGATACGGTTTACAAACTCAAAGTTGTGATTCCGAAAATGAAAGCCCAGGATTTCATCTCTTCTCTTCCCGATGGTCTGTTTACCCACTTTCAGGGAATGCAAGCTGAAGGGACTTTTGATTACAAATTAGACTTCAGGTTCAATAAAAACAAACCCGATCAACTCGTTTTCGACAGTAACCTGAAAAAAGAGAATTTAAAAATAACGAAATATGGAGAAGCGAATCTAACCAAACTAAACGGCGAATTTGTTTATAGAGCCATCATAAGGGATGTGCTTCAGCGCCCTATTTTAGTTGGGGCTGCTAATCCAAATTACACGCCATTAGAACAAATATCCCCCTATTTAAAAAAATGTGCCCTGACCACTGAAGACCCCTCGTTCTTTTCGCATCATGGTTTTATCAACGAGGCCTTCAAACAATCCATCGTAAAAAATATAAAAACTAAAAAATTCTCACGTGGAGCCAGCACGATAAGCATGCAATTGGTGAAAAATGTATTCCTCACCCGAGAAAAAACGGTCTCACGAAAACTGGAAGAGATCCTGTTGGTTTACATTTTGGAAAACAACAGGATAGTAAGCAAAGAACGCATGCTGGAAGTTTACTTTAATATTATCGAATGGGGACCGAATGTATATGGTATAGGAGAAGCCAGCCGTTTCTACTTTCAAAAAAGCCCTTCCGAGTTAACGTTTAACGAATGTTTGTATCTAGCCCGAATCATTCCCAGCCCGAAAAAATTCATGTATCAGTTCAATGACCAAGGAAAACTAAGGGATTTTGCCGCAAAGCAGGAAAAATTTCTAACCAGCATCATGATACGAAGAGGGCTTCTGAATGTTGATGATACGATCTACAGATCGCAACCGATGCTGATTTCTGGTCCCGCAAAATCATATCTTCGATTAAAAGTGCAGGATTCAACAGTTGTTGACAGCTTATCAAACGATGAGGAATTTGAGTTTTAGTGTCTAACCACAAAATTCACAATGAACTTTCAATTTTATTAAAAATAACAAAGCCCGCAAAAAAATTTTGTGGGCTTTGCGTAAAAAAATTTGCGAAGCTTGCGGTTAAAAATTAGGGGGCTGGATCGGGAATCACTGCCTGAACTTCGTCTATCGCTTTAAGAATATCGTCAGAAAGAGAGACCTGTATTGTATCTATGTTTTCTTTCAATTGCTCCATTGTTGTGGCTCCGATAATCGTACTGGTCACAAATGACTGCTGTTCTATGAACGCCAATGACAACTCCGTCAATGTCAAACCATTTTTTTGTGCGATTTCTTGATACAAGCGAGTCGCCTCTGTACACTGCGCACTATTGTATCTTGAGAACTGTGGAAACAATTTGATTCGGGCATTCGGATGGCTTTCCCCAGACAAAAACTTACCTGACAAAACACCAAAAGCCATTGGCGAATAGGCCAATAGGCCTACATTTTCCCTCATGCAAATTTCGGCTGAACCGTTTTCAAAAAGTCTGTTCAATAAAGAATAAGGATTTTGTACCGTTTTAATCCTAGGCAAGTGGTTGTATTTGCTTTCTTCCAGAAAACGCATGATTCCCCAAGGCGTTTCGTTGGAAAGGCCGATATGCTTAATCTTCCCTTCTTTTATGAAATCTCCCAAGGCATCCAAAACAGCATGAATGTTGTCTTCCCAAGCGTCATCCTGTACTTTAAACCCTCTTTGTCCAAAAAAATTAGTTTTGCGTTCTGGCCAATGCAGTTGATACAAATCGATATAATCCGTTTGTAATCGCAGCAGACTACTGTCCAAAGCAAATTTTATACTGGCTGGTGAAAAATCATTTTTCTCACGCATATAGGTGAAATTCGGGTTGGGTCCCGCAATTTTTGAAGCCAAAACTATTTCTTCCCTTTTTCCTGTTTTTTTAAACCATGTTCCAAGGATTTTTTCGGTGCTACCGTAGGTTTCCTCACGTGCGGGAACGGAATACATCTCGGCAGTATCAAAAAAATTAACGCCGTGATCCAAGGCATAATCCATTTGTGAATGGCCATCCGCTTCTGTATTTTGTTGTCCAAAAGTCATTGTTCCAAGACAAATTTTGCTGATTTTTATTTCGGTATTGGGTAAAGTAGTATATTTCATTTATTTTAATTTTAAAGGATAAAGATACAAATGTAGATTTTATTAATAGCGTCCCTGATCGTGTTATCAGATATTTTAGAAACGTTCACTCTAATAAAAAAAGGCTCAAAGTAAAAACTCTGAGCCTTTGTATCTTTTATTCTGTGCTTCTATATTAATTAATTTCATTCAACATTTCAGCAATTTCGTCTAGCCTTGGTGTAAGAATTATTTCGATTCTACGGTTTTTCGCTTTCCCTTCTGCTGTTGAATTGCTGGCCAAAGGAGAAAATTCCCCTCTACCCGCAGCGGTAAGATTTTGCTTGTTGATGGCTTTGTTTTCGCTCAAAATGGCAACAATCGCAGTGGCTCTTTTGGTAGACAAATCCCAGTTATTGGCAATTGGCCCTGAACTTGAAAAACCGTCGTCGTCAGTATGCCCTTCAATAAGCACTGAAATATCAGGATTATCGCCCAAAACTTTTCCAACTTCCACTACCGCTTTTTTACCTTCAGATCCTACAGACCAGCTACCGGAATTGAAAAGAAGCTTGTTCTCCATCGAAACATAAACCTTTCCGTTCTTTTGCTCCACGGTCAATCCTTTACCTTCAAAACTATTCAATGCTTTCGAAAGCGTTTCCTTCAGCTTTTTCATCGCAGCTTCTTTGGCGGCAATCAAAGTTTCCATTTCTTGTAGTCTTTGGGAACTTTTGTTCAACCGTTCCTGCTCAATAGCCAATGCTTTTCCTTTGGCGTCTAATTGAGAAAGCAAATCACGATTTTTGCTCATATTAGTTTGCAAAGCCTCATTGCTGTTTTTCTCCAATGCTTTATAGGACTCGTTAAGCAAATCCATTTTATTATTTAAAGCGCCATAATCGGCGAGCCATTTATCGCGTTCCAATTTCAACTTGGCGAAATCATTTTTCAACGCATCCTGATCCTGTTCCAATTCATTTTTGGCTTTCAAAAGTTCCGAGTTTTCGTCGGCCAAACTTCTGTTTTCCTTTTTTAGGTCTGTGAATTTATTTTCTAAATCATTGTATATTTTCTTGGACACGCAAGAAGTCGAAAGTGCCATAATCAGTAGTCCTAGAGAGATTTTCTTTATCATTTTAATAATTTAAAATTGGGGTTATTTTCTATTTTAACGTTATTCTACTTCTACCAAAACGGGACAATGGTCAGAATGTTTTGCTTCGGGCAATATAAGTGCTCTTTTTATTCGATCTTTCAATGGCGCACTTACTAAACAATAGTCAATTCGCCAGCCTTTATTAGCTGCTCTTGCGGTAGGAACACGCATAGTCCACCAGCTGTAATTGTCCGGCTCTTTGTTTAAAAAGCGGAAACTGTCGATAAAACCATTTTTCAAAAAAACGTCAAGCCAAGCTCTTTCCTCGGGTAAAAACCCCGACACATTTTTATTACGAATGGGGTCATGTATGTCAATGGCTTCATGACAAATGTTATAATCTCCGCAAATCACCAAATTGGGGATTGTTGCTTTTAATTCTGTAATATAGTTCTGAAAATCGTCCATAAACATAAACTTGTGACCTAGTCTTTCGCTGTTAGTTCCCGAAGGCAAATAAAGACTCATTACTGACATTTCATCAAAATCCACACGAATATTTCGCCCTTCAAAATCCATATGCGGGATTCCGGTCCCAAAGACGATATCGTTAGGTTTCACTTTTGACAAAATGGCAACACCGCTATACCCTTTTTTTGTCGCGGGAAACCAGTAATGATATTGATAACCGGCCAATTCGAAATCTAATAATGGTAGTTGGTCAGGAGACGCCTTAATTTCCTGAAGACAAATTACATCGGGATTTGCCTGTTGCAACCAGTTGATGAATCCTTTTGAAATTGCGGAACGAATTCCGTTAACATTGTAAGAGATAATTCTCATTGATATAAATTTTTGATTTTCAAAAGTAATAAAAATTAAAAAGGATATGCCGTAAAAAACCAGAAAATCCAATGCGCCAATAGCCGGATAATGGAGTTTTTTTCTATCTTTGTTTTTCGCTCAATAAACAATAAGTAAATGGGTTTAGTTACCGCCAAAGAAGTTGCAAAAGCAATAAATGCTGAAAAATATGGGGTTTTCGGAACTTTTTCCGGTTGGTTATTAATGAAGGTTTTAAAAATATCTAAGCTTAATAAATTTTACGACAGCAACAAACATTTAGAGGACATCGACTTTTTAAATGCTATAGTCGACGATTTGCATATAAACTTTGAAATTCCGGAGGATGACTTTAGACGCCTGCCGAAAGAAGGCGCATATATCACCATTTCAAACCATCCCCTCGGAGGAATAGACGGTGTTTTATTATTGAAATTAATGCTTGAAAAAGAACCTAATTTCAAAATCATCGCTAATTTCCTGTTGCACAGAATCAGTCCGCTCAAGAAATACATCATGCCTGTAAATCCTTTTGAAAATCACAAGGATAGCAAGTCAAGTGTTATAGGAATCAAAGAAACTTTGCGTCATTTAAGCGACGGAAAACCCCTCGGAATGTTTCCTGCCGGAGAAGTTTCCAGCTATAAGGACGGGAAACTCATGGTAGACAAACCCTGGGAAGAAGGCGCCATTAAAGTAATTCGAAAAGCCCAAGTCCCTGTCGTTCCGATTTATTTTCACGCTAAAAACAGTTGGTTGTTTTATCTCCTTTCCAAAATCAGTGGAACCTTCCGTACCGCAAAACTACCGTCGGAAGTTTTCAGTCAGAAACATCGGGTAATTAAAGTGCGCATCGGAAAACCCATTTCGGTAGCAGAACAAAACGAATATAAAACCATTGAGGCCTATTCCGAATTCTTGAGAAAGAAAACCTATATGTTGGCTAATCCTTACGAGAAAGAAAGTAAATTACTGACTCCCCCAACTTTAAAAATCCCCAGAAGCCCAAAAGAGATCGCAACTCCCGCCAATGGCGAAAAGATGATTGCAGAAGTGGATTTTTTAAGAGATACGGATTGCAGACTTTTGCAAAGCAAAAACTATGAAGTCTTTTTTGCCGAAGCCAATAAAATACCGAACATTCTCCATGAAATCGGGCGCTTGCGTGAAATAACATTCAGGGAAGTGGGTGAAGGAACTAACGAATCGATTGATTTGGACAAATTTGACCAGTACTACCACCATCTTTTTTTATGGGATGAGGACGCGAAGAAAATTGCCGGGGCTTACCGGATGGGATTGGGTTCTGAAATTTTTCCCAAATATGGAATTGAAGGTTTCTATTTGAATGAACTTTTTCGTTTTGAACCTGAGTTACATGACATGATGCACAAATCCATTGAAATGGGTAGGGCATTTATCATCAAGGAATACCAACAGAAACCGATGCCTCTTTTCTTGCTTTGGAAAGGAATCATTCACACGACTTTGCGTTTTCCCGAACACAAATTTCTCCTTGGCGGCGTAAGTATCAGCAATCAATTCTCTGATTTTTCGAAATCTTTGATGATTGAATTCATGAAATCGAATTATTACGATCCTTATATAGCGCAATACATTCATCCAAAAAAAGCCTACAAGGTAAAACTGAAAGACGCAGACAAAGATTTCATTTTTGATGAGGCCGAATCTGATTTGAATAAGTTCGACAAAATTATAGATGAGCTGGAACCCGGTATTTTGCGTTTGCCGGTGTTGATAAAAAAATACATTAAGCAAAATGCAAAAGTGGTCGCTTTTAATGTTGATCCTTTATTCAACAATGCCGTCGACGGATTGATGTACATCAGGATTGCGGACATTCCGGAGAGCACCATGAAACCCGTTATGGAAGAATTTCAGGCCGAACTGGAACGCAAACTTGCCGAAAAAGAAGATTAAAGTTTTCTTTCGATAATAAAACCAAAAAGTCTCGACAATGTCGAGACTTTTTTATCTTTAAAACCATCCTTTTTTATTAACCTGGTAGGTTTGATAAAACTCCTCATCTGATTTTGTCAGGTATATAATTCCTTCAATAATACCTAGGATTGCCGTTACCGAACCACAAGTGCAAAGGCTGATCACTAACCATATGATTCCCTCAGTAGTGTATCCCAAAAGGAATTTATGAATCCCGAAAGGACCTAAAAGTATAGCCAGCAAGCCCGCCGCCAATTTCTTATTGTCTTCTTGCGCCGGTCTCGGATTATTCCAATGTTCGGTTTTTGAATTTTCCATGGTGTTTTTTTATTTGATTGGTTTTCAATCAATAAATATAATATTTTTATTTAAAGGCGCTATCGATAGGTTCCCAAAGTTCGATTTTATTTCCTTCGGGATCTAAAATCCAGCCAAATTTGCCGTACTCATATGACTCTATTTCGCCCACAACGGTAACCCCTTCCTGTTTTAACTGATCCAGAAGTTTACCTAAATTGGCGACCCTGAAATTTTGCATAAATTGCTTTTCGCTGGGTGCAAAATAAGTGGTGTCCTCAGCAAATGGCGACCATTGCGTCGAGCAGTCCGCTCCATCCTTATCCTTCCACCAGAACGTAGATCCATACGTATCCGTTTTGAGGCCCAAATGTTCGGCATACCAAGCAATCAGTTCTTTGGTATTCTTTGATTTAAAGAAAATGCCTCCGATTCCGGTAACCCGTTTTTCTTCGACAGTTGCTACAGCTGCTCCAAAATATTTTGCTTTTATTTTATCTATTATAACTTGCGCCAGTCGTTCATGACTCTCGAAAGTCCAACCCGCAACATGCGGTGTCAAAACAACATTTTTAGCGTCCAATAAATATTGGAATGCCTCAGGTGTTTTGTCTTCTTGGAAAAGCGTTTCAAACGACAGTTTCTCATATTCCAATACGTCGAGTCCGGCGCCCAAAATTTTGCCCGATTGCAATGCGGCAACCAAATCGGCTGTCACTATGCTTTTTCCCCGCGAGGTGTTGAAAATCCAAAAAGGCTTGACAAAAGCGTCTATAAATGCAGCATTGACCATTTTGTTGGTTTGGGGCGTCCACGGAATGTGCAAACTCAAGACATCCGATTTTTGCTGCAGTTCTTCCAGCGACACCTGCTTTGCATTGGCATCACCCACAAATTCCTGAATGTCGTAACACAAGACTTCCACATCAAAACCGCGCAGTTTCTTGGCAAAGGATTTCCCCATGTTTCCGTATCCGATGATCCCTACCGTTTTACCGTCGAGTTCCTGCCCTCGATTGCTTTCGCGATTCCAATGTCCAGAGCGTATTTCCCTGTCGGCGATATTCAACTTATTAAAAAGCGACAGAATCATCCCCAGCGTATGCTCGGCGACGGCATTCCTGTTCCCTTCGGGGGCGGCAATCAATTCGATGTTTTTGGATAGCGCATACGCACAGTCGATACTTTCAAGACCGGCTCCCACGCGCGCTATAAACTGTAAATTAATGGCTTTGTCCAAAAACGCTTTGTCGATTTTGAAGCGGCTGCGGATTACGATGCCTTGGTAATCCTGAATTTTGGCTTCGATTTCTTCCTTTGAGGAAGTGAAATCTTCATGGTTCGTAAAACCCAGTTCTTGCAATTGCCCCATCAATATTGGGTTGTTGCTGTCGATGTGTAGAATTTTAATGTTTTCTGGTTTCAAAATATCCGTGGTTTGAATTGAATGTGGTTCAAAGTTACAAATTTGATTTGGAAACGGGCTTGCATTAGGGATGGAAGCGGCATCCCACGTCATTGCAAGGAACGAAGCAATCTCGTGGATATAGCGTACAGCCCGACCCGCTTTTTTTGGCGGGAAATGCC
>NZ_DATBVQ010000129.1:0-8241 GCF_036515215.1 Flavobacterium sp. | reverse complement strand
TCCGAAATTTTTCAAATGAACCAGAAGTATGATTGGCACCAAACTCCCAATATGCAGAGAATCTGAGGTTGGATCAAAGCCTATATAAGTCGTCGTCATTTCTTTTTGAAGTTGTTCTTCGGTTCCAGGCATGATGTCGTGGACCAATCCGCGCCATTGTAATTCGGAAATAATATTTTTCATTTTCTAAAAATCAATTTTCACAAAGATAGTTTTAATTGCATAATTTGAAAATCAATCCTTCTAAAAATCCAACAATCTAATTATCTTTACCAAATGATTTTAGTCACAGGAGGAACAGGTTTAGTAGGCGCACATTTACTGCTCGATTTAATGCAATCACGAAGCATCGCAAGCGAGAAAGTACGCGCGATTTATCGTGATTCAGAAAGCATCGAAAAAACAAAATCGCTTTTTGGTCTTTACAAAAAGAGCGACCTGTTTGACGATATAGAATGGGTGCGGGCAGATATTGTGGATATCCCATCTCTCGAAGGTGCCTTTCAGGGAATTGACCTTGTCTATCACAGTGCCGCCTTGATTTCATTCGACCCAAAAGAAGAAGATTTAGTCCGCAAAACAAACATCGAAGGAACCGCAAACATTGTCAATTTTTGCCTGGACAGCGACGTGAAAAAACTATGTTACATCAGCTCGACAGCTGCACTGGGCGATTTAGCCTCGCACGAATCAATCATCACTGAAGAAACGGAGTGGAACCCAGAAAAACCGCATAGTGATTACGCCATTTCTAAATATGGCGCCGAAATGGAAATTTGGCGGGGCCAACAAGAAGGATTAGACGTTATAATTGTCAACCCAGGGGTAATTATAGGCCCTGGTTTCCCTGATCAGGGCAGCGGGCAGCTATTTAAGAAAGTGGCTAATGGGCTGCCCTTTTATACCTTGGGAAGTACCGGATTTGTTGCGGTTACTGATGTGGTCAGAATAGCGATTGAACTTACAAGAAGTGAAATTTGCAACCAACGATATACCCTTATTGCGCAAAATATTGTTTATCGTGAGATTTTAAACACTATGGCCGACGCATTAAAAGTAAAAAGACCCTCGACTCACCTTACTCCTTTGTTGATGGAAATTGGCTGGAGAATGGATTTGATTTTGTCCTCTTTTTTTGGAAGAAAAAGACAATTAACAAAACCCATGGCAAAGGCATCTTATTCAACAAGCATTTATTCAAACGAAAAAATTAAAACAGCATTAAAAACAGATTTTTTAGACATCCACCAATACATTAAAGAGATTTCAAGTTTGTAGGTAATCCTCTTTATTATTTGATCGTCTTTAAATCGCTTTCTTCAATTTCATCCTTGCCAATTTTAACTTTTCGATCCTTTTTTTCAACGGCAACAAAGTATCCTTGGCTATCTCAATATCTTTTTTCTTTTTGATCGAGTCAAGTTTGGTCTTTTTCTTATTTTCGACCTTTACCAAGGAATCGACCACTACTTTTCGATCATCAATGCGTTTGATGATTTCATCAAAAATGTCCTTATACCCGTCATAATCGGAGGCATAATAAACATTGCTTTTGGCAAATTGTAAACTGTCGATTTTATATTTTATATATATATATTGCGATGGGTTTATATTAAAAGTGGCCAGCGAATTTGGGTTTTGATATTTTATTCCGTCCAAAATGGCCAAATCATACATGATATCAACCATCTTTTCTTTTTCAATAAGACGATCCGGTTTTTCAACCGGTTTTTCCCCACAGGATAAAAACAGAAATAAAATTACTAAAAACGACATTGCTTTTCTCATCTGATTGGTCTTTCTTATCGATCAAATAACATTCGTTTCCCTGCACGAATCTCTTTTACTTTAAAATTATTATAGACTAATTGCCCATTCACAAAAGTATGCGTAATTCTGGATTTGAACGTAAATCCTTCAAAAGGAGACCAACCGCATTTGGCGAAAATATTTTCTTTTTTCACGCTCCATGGCAAGCCGGAATTCACGATAACTAAATCCGCATAATATCCTTCCCTGATAAAACCACGCTTTTCTATTTTGAAAATCTTGGCCGGATTGTGGCACATTTTTTCGACAATTTTTTCGATGCTGATCTTGCCTTGATGGTAGGATTCAAACATGGCTACAACTGCATGTTGAACTAAAGGCCCACCTGAGGGAGCTTTTAGGTAAGATTGTTTTTTTTCTTCTAATGTATGAGGAGCATGGTCCGTGGCAATGACATCTATTCTATCGTCAAGCAAAGCTTCCCAAAGTACCTTTCGGTCATTAGCCGTTTTCACGGCCGGATTCCACTTTATAAGGTTTCCCTTGGTGGCATAATCCTCATTGGTGAACCACAAATGGTGAACGCACACTTCGGCGGTAATTTTTTTGTCTTCCAAAGGGATTTTGTTTGTAAACAAATCCATTTCCTTGGCAGTGGAAAGGTGAAAAATATGCAAACGAGCGCCCGTTTTTTTGGCAAGAGCCACCGCTTTAGAAGAAGAAATGTAACAGGCTTCTTCAGATCGAATCAGATGGTGCGCCGTAACGGGAACGTTTTCGCCAAATTTCGCTGTATATTTCTCTAAGTTACTTTTGATGGTAGCTTCATCCTCGCAATGGACTGCTATAAGCAATGGCGTGCTTGAAAATATTTTTTCAAGAGTAGCTTCATTGTCAACCAGCATATTGCCTGTTGATGAACCTAAAAATATTTTGATTCCCGCCACATTTTTGGGGTTTGTCTTTAGGACCTCTTCCAAATTATCGTTAGTCGCGCCCATCATAAACGAATAATTCGCATATGACTTCTCGGCTGCAAGCTGATATTTTTCTTCCAAAATGGCTTGGGTAACCGCATTTGGAACCGTGTTGGGTTGCTCAATGAAAGAAGTGATTCCTCCCGCAACCGCAGCTCTAGACTCCGATTCTATATCCCCTTTGTAGGTAAGCCCAGGTTCTCTAAAATGCACCTGATCGTCAATTGCGCCCGGCATCAAATAATTCCCTTCGGCATCGATAATGATACATTGGGATGACTTGGCGCTTATGCTTTCTGAAACTTCAACAATTAAGTCATTTTCAATTAAAACATCGCCCTCAAAAATTACCCCTTCATTTACTATTTTGGCATTCTTAATTAAAACCCTATTCATTGTGTTTTTTTCTTATAAACTATTAACTAATTTTTTTAATCTCAGGGAAATCACTCCAAAAACAGCTTCGACTATAATCGAGTTACTCATTTTCGATTCTCCCTTTGTGCGGTCTGTAAATATTATCGGAACCTCAACAATAGTAAAGTTTTTACAAAAAGTTCTGTATTTCATTTCAATCTGGAACGCATAACCAACGAATCTTATTTTATTGAGATCAATTTTTTCCAAAACCTCTCTTTTGTAACAACTGAAACCCGCCGTGGCATCATGAATTTTCATACCGGTTATCAGTCGCACATAAACGGAAGCAAAGTAAGACATAAGCACTCGGTTCAACGGCCAATTGACCACATTGACACCCGTGACATAACGAGATCCGATAGCCAAATCGGCATTGCCAAAATGACAAGCATCGTATAGCTTTTCTAAGTCGTTCGGATTATGGGAAAAATCAGCGTCCATTTCGAAAATAAAATCATAACCGTTTTTCAATGCCCATCTACAACCCTGAACATAAGCCGTTCCCAATCCCGATTTTTTCTCTCTGTTTTCCAAAAACAAACGGCCTTCAAATTCTGCTTGCAGCAGTCTGACCCTATCTGCGGTATGGTCAGGCGAATTGTCATCAACGATAAGAATATGAAAAAACTTGTGTTGAGAAAGCACCGACCTGATAATGCTTTCGATATTTTCAATTTCGTTATAGGTAGGAATTATAACAATACAATCGTTCATATTTCTAGTGATTTCCCCGCAAAAGTAACCTTTTTATGGCATTTGATTCATAATAAAATTATAATAAAAAGATTGATCTAAAAAATTAGTAATTTTGCCGATTATGATTGAACACGTACTGCATCCAAGAATCACCGATACTAAAGACTGGGCAACAATTTTATTTGTGTTGTCCTTCGCCATAATCGCCATAACCAAATCCGTTTATGAGAATCGATTTGGCGACTTTATGAACCTCATATTTTCAGACAAATATTCAAAGGTATATCGCGACGGCAGTCATTTGAAAAGCGGCTTTACCATTTCGCTTTTTTTTGCGCAGGTTATTTCGTTTGCGTTTTTTATCCAACTTTCATTAAACCTTTTTGGATATGCATCCAAGACCGATTTGACACTTTACATTCAAATCATCACTTTTCTTATTTTCTTTATATTGTCTAAATATTTGGTGGAAAAAATTATTGCTACGGCATTCAATATTGAGGAGTTTGTAGAGCAATTTAACCTTCAAAAAGTAACTTACCGAACATATATTGGGCTTATTATACTGCCAATCAACATCATTCTGTTTTATTACGACACAATATCCAGAATTATTCCATTAATAATTATATCTATAGTTCTGATAATGAATATTTTAACTTATTTGATTTCAATAAAAAAATATCAAAATTTAATATTCGGCAAGTTGTTTTATTTTATTTTATATCTTTGCACTCTCGAAATAGCCCCCTATTTTTTCATGTATTATTTGATTACAAAAGGAGGCGCTTAGAAAACGTTAAAATATGAAAGTGAAAACAATTTTGGTGTCACAACCCGAACCTAAAGTAGAGAATTCTCCTTACTTTGAGCTTCAGCAAAAACATAAAGTAAAAATTGATTTCAGACCCTTTATTCATATAGAAGGAGTTAGTGCAAAAGAGATAAGATTACAAAAAATCGACCTTAACCATTATACTGCAATTATTTTAACGAGTAGAAATGCCGTCGATCATTTTTTTAGAGTTGCCGAAGAAATGCGTTTTAAAGTACCCGAAGGATTGAAATATTTTTGTCAATCAGAGGCTGTTGCATTTTACTTGCAAAAGTATGTAGTATACCGAAAACGAAAAATTTACGTTGGCCCTAAGGATTTCGCTGATTTATCACCGTTGATAAAAAAATACAAAGACGAAAAATTCCTTTTGCCTGCCTCGGATCAATTGAATGTGGATGCGCCGATTACCCTTAATGGATTAAAGGTAGACTGGACACAAGCTGTTTTCTACAAAACGGTGATGAGTGACCTGTCTGACTTGGCTGATGTTTATTACGATATTTTAGCCTTTTTTAGCCCTACGGGAATAAAATCGCTGTTCAAGAATTTTCCTGATTTCGAACAAAACAATACACGAATAGCCGTTTTTGGAAGTTCTACCCAAAAGGAAGCTCTGGACAACGGTTTACGAATCGATATTCTTGCCCCTACTCCCGGCACACCATCCATGACGATGGCATTAGAAAAATATATTATTGAAGCCAATAAAGGAAAATAGTTAATTCCTTACTTTATAAAAAAACCGCGTTTATCGCGGTTTTTTTATTTCATGATGTTGAACAAAATCAACATTACAGATCCTTTTTACCTAATTTTGATTAATTTTGATTCCAAATGAGAACTAAAATGAAGCTTTAACTTCCAAAAATAAACTTATGAAAATCAACTCCCAGCTGGTGGAAATAGACGGTATCGATAAAGAAATTTTAAGATCCCTAATGGAAGACGCTCGCAAACCAATTTTACAAATCGCCAATAAGATAGGTATATCTGGAGCGGCCATCCATCAACGGTTAAGAAAACTTGAACAATCCGGCGTGATTTCGGGATCCAAGTTTGTCGTGAATCACAAAGTATTGGGCTATAACACCATGGCATTTGTCGGCGTATATTTAGACAAGGCCGCAAAAAACCCAGAAGCCGTAAAGGAATTAAATAAGATACCCGAAGTTTTAGAATGCCATTATACCACCGGAAACTGGTCCATTTTGATAAAAATAATCTGTAGGGATAATCAACATTTAATGCAATTGCTCAACACCAAAATTCAAGCGATCGAAGGCGTCTCAAGAACCGAAACCTTCATTTCGCTGGACCAACAAATTGACAGGCAAATACAATTGTAAAAACCCAAGCCCTAATTCATGAAAATCAGGGCTTGGGTTTTTAAATATTTGCTGTTATTAATCTCTTCGGCTTCCGCCCAAATAAATCGAAATATAATAAAGTAAAGTTGCAATTGATCCGAGCGCAGCCACGACATAGGTTCTCGCGGCCCATTTTAACGCATCTTTTGCCCCAACATGTTCTTGTTGCGTAAGCATCCTTTTGTTCTCCAACCATGCCAATGCGCGATGGCTTGCGTCATATTCCACAGGCAATGTAATTATAGAAAACAGAGTGGTTGCGGCAAACAGCACAATTCCAAAAAGCAATAATTGAGGGAAAGTCCTCATCATCAAAATCCCGCCTAACAAAATCCACTGCATGTATGTGGATGCCACATTAACGAAAGGAACCAGCTTAGATCGCATCGTCAGCCACTGATATCCCACAGCATGTTGCACCGCGTGACCGCATTCGTGCGCGGCAACTGCAGCAGCAGCAGCATTGCGTTGGTTATATACCGCTTCGCTAAGATTTACGGTTTTTTTGAGCGGGTTGTAATGGTCCGTCAATTGCCCCGATACTGAAATCACGCGTACGTCACGAATCCCGTTGTCGGCCAACATTTTCTCGGCGATTTCCGCACCACTCATTCCGTTTTGCAATTGCATCTTAGAATAGTGTTCAAATTTACTTTTTAGCCTTGAACTCACCAGCCAGCTTGCCAGCATGATGGCACCGGCCAATATCAAATAACTCATTCCCATATCTTTTGTGTTTTTGTTTCTATATAAAGTTACAAAGGAAATATCAAATTACGAACCAATTTTTCACAATGTCAATTTGGCATTCGTTAAATGAATTAAAAAAAATCCAAACCCTTTATATCGGATTTGGATTTTTAAAATATCGTCACAGTAGAGTCGCACTGTAGTGCACCTCTAGCCAACCAAATTAATGATTTTTCCAGGAACTATAATCACCTTGTTTGGCGTTCTCCCTTCCAATTGTTTGATGGTTCTTTCATCTTTCATCACGATTTCCTCGATTTGTTCCTTGGTTAAATCCAAGGGTAAAACCATCGTGAAACGCATTTTTCCGTTGAAAGAAACCGGATATTCTTTTTCAGATTCCACTAAATATTTCGGGTCAAAAACCGGAAACGACACCGTTGCAATAGAACCTGTATTGCCTAGCAATGACCATAACTCTTCAGCAATGTGCGGCGCATAAGGAGAAATCACAATCGCTAATGGCTCCAGAATAGCACGAGAACGACAACCTTGAGTCGACAATTCATTGACGCAAATCATAAACTGAGAAACCGAAGTGTTGAATGAGAAACCTTCAATGCCTTCCGCCACTTTCTTGATGGTTTTGTGCAATGTTTTCAAATTATCTTTGGTTGGCACATCATCCGTGACAATCATTGCGTGCTCATCAAAATACAAACGGCATAGTTTTTTCAAGAAACCAAAAACTCCAGAAATACCTGCCGTGTTCCATGGTTTTGCCTGCTCTAATGGCCCCAAGAACATTTCGTACAAACGCAAGGTATCAGCACCGTATTCATTGCAAATGTCATCCGGGGTAACCACATTGTATTTGGATTTAGACATTTTTTCAACTTCGCGACCTACAATGTATTTTCCGTTGTCATCACAAATGAACTCGGCATCTTTATAATCTTCTCTCCAATTTTTGAAAGCTTCAATATCTAATTCATCTGAAGAGTTTACGAAAGAAACATCTACGTGAGTTTTAATTATTTGATCATAAATTCCATCAAACAATCCACTCATTTCTGGAAATAAATCATTTAAAGCTTTTCCTAATTTAGGGAAATGTGAAGAAATTATTAATTCACCTGAACCAAAATTAGAGTTTGGCCACATTTGATTTTCTAGATATCCTTTAGATACATATATTTTATTATCATACTTTTTAATAAAGTTTTCAATCTTATTTATTTCTTCCTTACTAAATGTTTTTCCAACTAATTGATTTCCGAAGTCATCGATTGAATTAGTTAATTTCAATCTATAAACAAAAGCACTAGTCCCCAAAATCATCCCCTGATTAATCAGTTTCTTGAACGGCTCCTCAGTTGGTGCGAAACCTTTGTCTTTTAAAAATTTGTTCCAAAAACGGGAATACAATAAATGCCCAGTTGCGTGTTCGCTTCCGCCAATATATAAATCCACGCTTTCCCAG
>NZ_DATBVQ010000128.1:0-2966 GCF_036515215.1 Flavobacterium sp. | reverse complement strand
AGTCGGGCGAGGTATACTAGCAAAATGGACACAAAAGAAGAAAAGAAAATCACGAACGAAAAACCTGTTTCACTTTTCCCTCTTAGTTTCAATGAGGCTTTGAGCGCGTTTTTGAAGGTCAAACCGAAGCCACAGGAAAAGAAGAAACACAGGCCGACAAAGAAAAAGGCTGGAAAATAACTTAAATTTGGAACGGCAACCAGTCTTTAGGTTGCCGTTTTGATTGAAAAATATTCTTTATTTTGGGTTTTGAGAAGCGCCGGCATCGCGCTTGATCCGGTTTCCATTCTCATCGAACACCTTGGGGTAAAGACGATGGGCGCGATCCGGATATTTCTTTGCCCATTCATCTTGCAATCGTCTGATCCCGGAAAAGATGCTTTTAGCATCCGAATCTTTTGGGAATTGTACGCGGGTGGGCCTTTCATCATCTGCCATGACTTTATTTTACTACCTTCGCTTGTAGGTTCTTGAGACGTGTTTGGGCGGCCTTCCTGCCTGCGGCTCTGGCTTTGCGTCTTTTAGCGGCCTTTATCCCTGCATCCTTCATGCTGGCAGACCAGTTTATCTTTCGGGGATTATCCCGCAATACAATCAGTGCGTCTCTCGAAATCAAATTGCCGTCGTACATTTTGTGACAGGTGGGGCACAGGATCACCAAATTCTTTTGGGAATTATCCTTGCGATTATGATTGAGATGGGACACCTGCAAAATGCCCTTTATACCGAATCCGCAATAAGCACATATCGGGGGATATGCATCAAAGGCAATCTTGCGATAGTTAACAGACATGATATATTAATTCACTCCTTTCAGAGTATGTCAGCCCTTTTTATTTTTCTTTCGTATATTTCCCACGCCTCATCAGATTGGGGCATATCCTCATGTTGCATTATTTTGACAACATTGATTTTATTTCCTCCCTTATAATCCACTTCTACAATAAAAGTTCTGGAAATTCTTATTTTCTCAACTGATATATATAAAACGACACTTAATTTGTGATTGCCAATCGGAAATACTACAACCTCATCATTCAATGATTCTATGCGGAATTCATTAGCTGTTGTTTTTAGAAAAGCAGCATATTTTTTACTGCCTTTTTTTAATGTGGCAATATCCGATTCTTGGTATGGTATCCACCTCAAATTGCCATTACAGAGGGCTTCAACTTTAACTGAAGGAGTGTGCCATTCTTTATTTCGCACTTGTATTGAAATCTCGCCTGTCTTTGTTTCTACAAAAGAAATTTTCACATTACGAAAATTAGGAGTTTTGATGTATCTTCGTATTCCTTGATATATGTATCTAATAATCAGAGGTATTCCGTCAGACATGATAACCGTCAGCAATGCAACAAATGCTATACTTAATGCGAAAATTGAAATGACACCAAGATTTGCCGATATTATGCATAAGGCGTCCCCCTTAGCACAAAATCCCAGACTAATCATGGCGTCCTCTTGGAGTATAACAACTGCGGCAACCACCGAAAAAATTGTTCCAGCAATGGCAATGAAATGCCTGAAAAACCATTCTGTATGCCGCATCCCCCCATTCTACCCCTAATGGGTTTGTTATCCCGACTATTCCCTTAGTTTGTTTACATCGGCAAGACTACTCATAGATGAAAAATTAAAACGCAATTCCTTTCTTGAAGCATAGTCACCAAATGTATGCGAAAAACCTTCAAATACAAAACCTTCAACAAAATCTATTGCGCTCTCCGGCGAGCTTATGGTCTTGTCAACAAATCTTGCAAAATTATCTTTATCGATTGCCCATTCGTTCCATAATCTCAAAATCTCGGCAAAATTTCTGGTTTTTAAGAGTGAACCATTTTGGGCATAAACTTCGATTTTTTGAACACTTGCTTCTTTAAGAAGCTCGAGTTGTTTTTCGTCAAAATTAGAATTGAACCGAGGATCCTCTTTGCTTGGCAAATTCCAAGCCACTTGCTGTACCACTGTGTATAAAGAATTGCTTTGGCTGATTTGTTCAAGAAACCAATTAAATCGAGAGATTTGGTTTTCAATTTTATTCAAAGCATGAAAAATTAGCCAATGTAACTGGAAATCTGCCCCCATTTCGAATACTCCATGTCGCACATCAACTAATTGATCTCCGATTTCAATTAATGAACTGCATAACCCAAAAATACCATCATTTGTTAAATCACCTAAAATATCGTTTAGAAAATCTAGTAAACGTCCAATTTTTTCTTCCTTCAGATATTTTCTAAATAAGTTAGTCAGTTTGTCAGGTTCAGTTGACAGCGAGATCACTTCTCGCAATTCCATTTGTGAAACTTCCGCTATTGGAACACCCATAACAAAGTAAATATCAAATATATCCTCGCTACAAATCCTTCTATCTTTACGCCATGACTTATAATCACCGCTCCAAGAGCCAAATAAGGTCCCAGGATAGATGGAACGTAGTTGTGGAAATAGCTCCAAGCAGATATTTTTCGCTAATTCCTCGTGTGTGCCTTTTGATAAAAATATGCTATCCAATAGCTTTCTTTTTTCTTCAAGCTTGTTTGGGTTATTCGAGCGCATCATGGGATCGATAAACAGTTCCTTGTTGGTTGCAATTGATTTATAAATCTCTGGATAAAAGACTCTTAATGCCTCAAGGCCAATGAAATCTATTGGATTTACTTCATCTGCAATTAATTTTATATTGAATGTCAAGCTGTTTAGAAATCGTTTAACGTCTCTAATCGATTTGAACAATTTTCCTAGGCCAGAATGATAAAGATTTCCCCACCTGTTTTGGTCCCAATGTTTTAAATCTATAGAATTAATAATAAGATCGAGCTGCGGAAGTAATATTTTTTCAATTCGATTATGTTCAATGGCAGGGATATCAAATCCAACTTGTATGATTTTCTCTAAATAATCACGTCCAGAGATACCTTGTTCTGTGTCTAGGGCCTTTTCTACAATTGTTCGAGCAAATG
>NZ_DATBVQ010000127.1:0-3545 GCF_036515215.1 Flavobacterium sp. | reverse complement strand
GGAGAAGCACGACAATAATCTGAAACCACTTTTCGTAATCGGAAACGGCTTTGACCTGTTTAATGGTCTTCAAACAAGCTACAAATACTTTCACAATTATATTGGAAAAACCGGTCAAATTGACCACCCTATTCCAGTGCAAATTGACCACCAGTTTCGGAGCAAACTGACCACCACTTTCCAGTTCAAATTGACCACCTAATTTTGGGGTACAATTGATCATCAAAAACTACTAACTTTTTCATGTTGTTAGCACCATACATTCGTTAAAAAAATACGGATTATGGCAAACAAAATAACAGACATGAGTAAAATTAGAAAAGCAATTAAGTTCTACTGTAACGGAAAAAGTAAGTTATTCATAAGTAAGTACTTATCTCTTTCTAGAAATACGGTAAAGAAGTATATTTCTTTATTTGAAGTGCTAGGATTAAGTTTTGAAGTAATTAACGACAAAACAGATGCTGAGTTAGAACTTTTGTTCTCACACACTACCGTGGGATCAATCAGTCCCAAACTGCAGATTCTTTATGATTTTTTTCCTAAAATGGAACGCGAACTAAAAAAAGTTGGCGTTACCATACAGCACATGTGGGAGCAATATATTGCCCTAAATCCTAATGGTTACAGAAGCTCGCAATTTGGACATCATTATAAAACATGGAGCAAACGAGTCAATCCAGTGATGCACATGAATCACAAAGCAGGTGATAAAATGTATGTGGATTATGCTGGAAAAACACTCTCCATCATTGATAAAGACACGGGAGAAATTAAAGAAGTACAATTTTTTGTAGCCATATTAGGAGCCAGCCAATACACCTATGCCGAAGCTTCCATGAGCCAACAAAAGGAAGATTTTGTTACATCGGTAGAAAATGCTATGCGTTTTTTTGAAGGTACTCCTGCGGCAATTGTTCCGGATAATTTAAAATCTGCAGTGATAAAAAGCAGTCGTTTTGAACCAACAATCAATGAAACTTTAGCTGATTTAGCCGAGCATTACCAAACCACAATCTTGCCTGCCAGGGCTTACAAACCACGAGATAAGTCATTGGTTGAAGGAGCTGTCAAAATCTTGTATCGAAGGATTTATGTAAATCTAAAAGAAACTAAATTCTTTTCTCTGGAAGAATTAAACCAGCAAATATGGGATTTATTGGATGCTCATAATAGTCGAAAACTCACAGGACGTCCGTACTCTCGGATAGAATTATTTTTAGAAGATGAGCAACAAAAACTAAGTCCATTACCACAAGAACGTTTTGAAATCAAATACCAATCCTTTGCAACAGTGATGCAAAACGGACATGTTCAATTAAGTCAAGACAAAAATTACTACAGTGTTCCGTATCAATATGTCAAGAAAAAAGCGAAACTATTGTATACCAAATCAACGGTAGAGATCTATCACAAATACAATCGAATAGCCATTCATCCAAGGAATTACAAACCTTATATCTATACCACAACCCCGGAGCATTTAGCCAGCACGCATCAATTTGTAGCCCAGTGGAGTGCTGCCCGCTTCATTGATTGGGCCAGTAATATTGACGAGTCAGTAGGAGAATATATTATGCAAATAATCGAAAGTAGAAACCATCCTGAACAGGCTTATAAAAGTTGTTTGGGAATATTAAACTTCGAAAAAAAGGTAGGCAAAGAGCGATTAATAAATGCCTGTAAGCGGGCACTTGATTTTAAAATTTACAATTTTAAGACCATCCAAAATATTTTAGAAAACAACTTAGATCATATTGAATTTGAACAAGAACCTGAGCAGGAACTTCCAATTCATGCTAACATAAGAGGAAAACAGTATTATAATTAAATTAAAACACAGTAATCATGAATGAATCCACAGTAACAAAAATGAAACAAATGAAGCTTTACGGCATGCATAATGCCTTTAAAACAGCCATTGAAAGCGGGAAAACAGACCATTACACGCTCGATCAGTTTGTATCGATGCTTATTGATGCCGAATGGGATGAAAGGCACAATCGGCGTATTGCCCGCAGTATCACCAACGCCCGATTCCATTACAAGTCAAATATTGAAAGTATCAATTTTGACCAAACCCGTAATCTGGATCGAAATACCATACTGCGTCTGGCAGAATGTGAATTTGTCGAAAAAAATGAAAACATTTTAATCACGGGAAGTACTGGTGTAGGTAAAAGTTATTTAGGCACCGCATTAGGTTATCAAGCCTGTATCCAAGGTTTTAAAGTAAGTTATTTTAATACTTCGAAGCTGTTTGCTAAATTAAAAATGGCCAAAGCAGATGGTTCTTACCTGCGAGAATTGGCCAAAATTGAACGGCAAGATGTTATTATATTAGACGATTTTGGACTCCAAGCTTTGGATAGTAGTAACAGAATTACCCTTTTAGAGATCATTGAAGACAGGCATAATAACGGTTCTATTATTGTCACCTCACAAATCCCAGTGCAAGGCTGGTATGACATCATTGGAGAAAAAACCATAGCTGATGCTATTTTGGATAGGCTGATACATCAATCTCATCGACTCGAATTACATGGAGAATCTATGAGAAAAAAAAGAGGGATAAACAAAGGGTAATATTTAAGTATATTTGAATACTAATTAACAGATGAATAAGAGTAGTTTTTAATGAAAAATGGGGTGGTCATTTTGCTCCGGAATTGGGTGCTCATTTTGAATTGGAATCAGGTGCTCACTTTAAATTGGAATTGGGTGGTCAATATCACTGGAATTTGCACAGTATCTGCCTGCTGTATGTTTTATTGTTTGTTTATGCGGCAGTGAGTAAACTGCTGGATTTTGAGAATTTCAGGGTACAGTTGGGGCAATCGCCTTTGATTAGTTCTTTTGCGGGATGGCTTTCGTTGACGGTACCTTTAAGCGAACTGCTGATTGCCTTATCATTACTGATTCATAAAACGAGGATGTACGGTCTTTACTTGAGCTACTTCTTGATGGTTTTGTTTACGACCTACATTTTTATCATTCTCAATTACAGTGCATCTATTCCATGCTCTTGTGGAGGCGTTTTGGAACAGATGGGGTGGCAGGAACATCTCTGGTTTAATGTTTTCTTTATAGCTTTGGCAGTGGTGGGAATTATTCTAATGCAAAGGAAAGCGAAGTTATTAAAAACAATATTCGTCCTTTTTGTAGGTGCTTTTGTTGGAGTTATCAGTTTGGTAGTGCTCTATAAAGTTTCCCATACCATTACCAAGCACCACAATACGTTCATTCGAAATTTTCCCATGGCTTCTCGTAAGATTTCCGAAATGGATTTAAACTACAATAGTTATTATTTTGCAGGTGCAGCTGCCGATAAAGTCTATCTTGGAAACTCTACTGCACCACTTGAGGTGTTGGTTTTAGAAAAGGAGGGTTCAAGAAAAGAGCGTTTTCGTATTTCTTTTGATAGTATTGATTTGCCTTTTCGGGCTGTACAGGTTCGGGTACAACCTCCTTATTTTTATGCTTATGACGGCACGGTTTCCTGTTTGTATACGGGTTTGATTGCCAATTGGAAGGGTAATCTTCAA
>NZ_DATBVQ010000126.1:0-15831 GCF_036515215.1 Flavobacterium sp. | reverse complement strand
CAATAAATAGTAGTTTTTTCATTGAAATGATAGCTAATTATAGAACCGTAAATGTATTTAGAATAATGGCAGTTTTAAAATTTAGTTTTGAAAGAAACGTAAATAATCATTTTATTGACTATTTTCACTTACCATTATCGCAAAAAATCTTCATCTCATTATGATTCTCCAGATATCAGAAAAAATGTTTATTGTGGCTTTTATATTGAAAATTGACACTGGAAAAATAATGCGAAACGAGCTATCTATCCAGGTAATCCGTTAGCATACCGAAAAGCTGTAACAAAACCGAAATAATTTCGTCTTATCAAAAATCCAATAGTTCCCATGCGACAATCATTGATTAATTCCTTTTTCATACTGTTCTTGTTCCAATCAGCAGTTGCCCAGAACATAACGGCAAAGATCATCGATTCCAAAACTGGGGAAAGTATCCCGTATGCAAACATTAAGGTAAACGAATCGGAAAATCTGGTTTCCAATTCCGAAGGTTATTTTACTTTATCTGAAATCAACAGTCGCGATGAGACGGTACTTACCGTTTCGTATTTGGGTTTTGTTAATAGGCAGTTGACCGTTAGTGAATTGAAAAAACTTGATTACAATATTAAACTGGCAGCAGGCGTTTTTCAACTTAGTGATGTTGCCGTGTCTAACATAAAACCAAATCCTTATGAGATTATGGCCAATGTTAAAGCCAACTTAGCTCGCAATTATGCAACTGGCGAAACAGCTTCAAAAGAAATGCTCTTTTATAGAAAATCAGACAACTTTAAACCCTCATTAATTGATGTGGAAATTAATAAGTCGACAGGATTTTCAAAACAAGCTTTAAATAAAGTCAATACAGATTTGAAAACTTTTTCTAAGCAATTAATTTCGCATCCACCTCAGGAATTCACTGATATCCTTTGTAATTATTATTCGGTGAAAACCAAAAAAGGAGACAAGTTCCTTTTCAACTCAAAACTGGATGTTCTTAAGGCCACCGTATTAAAAAATGAAGGCCGCTCTAGTTCACTAGATGATTTAGAAAAAACAGCTATGAATATGATGTTACAACACTTAGACTCAACTAAATATTACCGTGTAAAAAGTGGTCTTTTTGGGTCAAGAGACACTATTTCGCTACGTAAAGACTTTCATAAAAAGAAAAATAAAGGTATTGATGTAGAAATAACTAGCCAGTTAACGGCCACCAAAACGAGTTTGAATTCCTTTCTGTCAGATGCTAATTTTCTAAATAGCAAAAAACTGGATTTTATCAAAAAGACAGACTTATATGACTATACCTATGAAGGCGCAACCTACACTAGTGACAATGAATTCGCTTATGTATTGAGCTTTAAACCTCGGAAAAGCAAGGCGAAATATTTGGGTAAGTTATATATTTCTGAATCGGATTATGCCATCCTGAGAGCAGACTATGTTTTAGACGAAGGGGAGAAATTAAATAATTTCAACATGAAGTTACTGTTAGGAATTAAAGCTTCTGAGAATGTAAGCAAGGGAACGATAACCTACAAGAAAAAAGCCGAAGACGACAGCTATTACATGCAATACGCCGCTATTGAAAAGGGAAATTACTTTTATTTAAACCGACCATTGAAATTTATCGAACTGACCAAAAGTGAAAAAGACGTGCTGGCACTTGATTTAAAAATCGAGGCAAATGTGCGCGCCAAAATAGAATTCCTCAACATGTCTCGTTCTAAAACAACGGCTGCAGCAATTGAAAAAATTAAAGAGGAAGACTTTAAATTTATTACCATCAAAACCTATGACCCTACGATGTGGAAGGATTACAATGCTATCGAACCGTTGCAAGAAATGAAACAATTCAAGGCCATAAATTAAGTTGGTGAAAATGTTCTTTTATTATAAGAATTCTCTTGTCTATGCAGTATGGGCTGTGACATCAATCGAAAAACGGCTGTAATTTGAGCTTTATAAGATCAATTTACAGCCGCATAATTAGCAACCCTTAATAAGCAAATATTAGGAGTAACTAGTCACTACTTTTTACCTCTTAAAAGAGCCACAATTATTATTATAAAAACGGCGCCACCCACTACCATAACCCATGGTTCGGCGTACCAGTCATTTCCTCCTTTATCCACGTTCAAATTTACATCAATTGATTTTTCCTGTGCCCACAAAATACTCTGGGAGAACAAAAGAGTACATAATAGTAAAGACTTTTTGAAAATTGCGCTAATGTTTAATGATTTTTTCATGTTAAAACGTTTTTGGTTAATTACAAATATTATGTTAATAGCTTACATATTGTAAATATATTAATAATATACTGATTAAATGTTACATAATTAAATGAAAATAATGCACAATTAATATAAACTATGATATTTCAGCCAATTTACTAACTATAATATCGGTGGCCAGTTGACTATTCCAAAATTTCGGTAATCGCATGAACGCCAGACAACAATGCATCTGGCAGGGGATTTTTCGGGATTAGGGCAAAAAAATCAATTTTAATCACCAAACTTCTGCCTCCGATTGCAGCGAAAAACCTGCGGTTCGGAAAGCTTTAGAACTCTTGCCGGTAAAGAGCGACTCCTCTCCCCCAGCCCCTCTCCAAAGGAAAGGGTAGCCAAAAAGCTCCTTTAGTGGCTTAGTGTTCCCTTGCAGAATTGCGGGTTTTTGTAGCGCAAAGCGGGATTAGGCTCAAATAAAAAGCAGTTCTTTTTGAAAATATTTGCCAAATTGAATTTATAAAAGTTTACAAACGCTTATTTTTGCGCCATGGCAAAGAAAAATACAGACAAAGTTGTCTTTCATCAGATAAAAGTCCTTGATGCAGGTGCAAAAGGCGTATCGGTTGCGAAAGCGCCCGATGGTAAAGTAGTGTTTATCCCGAACGTGGTTCCGGGTGACGTGGTTGACGTGCAAACCTTTAAAAAACGCAAATCCTATTACGAAGGGAAGGCGGTTCATTTTCATGAATATTCAGAACATCGCACCGAACCTATTTGCGAGCACTTTGGCGTTTGCGGAGGTTGCAAATGGCAGAACATGAAATACAGCCAACAGTTGTATTACAAGCAAAACGAGGTGTTGAATCATTTGCAACGAATCGGAAAAGTGGAACTGCCAGAATTTGAGCCGATTTTGGGTTCCGAGAAACAGTTTTTCTACAGAAACAAAATGGAATTTTCGTTTTCGAACAGCCGATGGTTGACCGAAGCCGAAATAGGAAGCACCATGGATTTAGGCAACAGGAATGCACTAGGTTTTCACATACCGAAAATGTGGGACAAAATACTGGACATCAACAAATGCCACCTGCAGGAAGATCCCTCCAATGCGATCAGAAACGAGGTAAGGGATTTTGCCAATGCAAACGGACTGACTTTTTTCAACCCTAGAGAACATTCCGGTTTGTTGAGAACGCTGATGTTGCGTACCTCTTCGACTGGCGAAATCATGGTGTTGATCCAGTTTTTTGAAAACGATAAAGCTAACAGGGAATTGATTTTGGATCATTTATACGAGAAATTCCCCCAAATCACTTCATTGCAATATGTGGTGAACAGTAAGGCGAATGACACACTATACGATACAGATATCAAACTATACAAAGGACGCGATTATATCCTGGAAGAAATGGAAGGTTTGAAGTTCAGCATTAATGCGAAGTCTTTCTACCAAACCAATTCAGACCAAGCCTACGAGCTGTACAAAATAACTCGCGATTTTGCCGGGTTGACCGGAAACGAAATCGTGTATGACTTGTATACCGGAACTGGAACCATTGCCCAATTTGTCTCTAAAAAAGCAAAAAAGGTGATTGGTGTAGAAAGCGTTCCTGAAGCGATAAAAGACGCGAAACTGAATGCGGAACGCAATGAAATTACCAATTGCGAGTTCTTCGTGGGGGACATGAAAGTGGTATTTAACGATAGTTTCATAGCACAACATGGACATCCGGATGTGATCATCACAGACCCACCAAGAGATGGTATGCACAAAGACGTGATTGAACAAATCATGAAAATTGCTCCTGAGAAAGTGGTATATGTAAGCTGTAACTCGGCCACACAAGCGCGTGATTTGGCCCTGATGGACGAAAAATACAAAGTGACCCGTGTGCGCCCTGTGGATATGTTTCCGCAAACACATCACGTGGAGAATGTTGTTCTTCTCGAAAAGAGATAGAGCCCCCTAACCCCCAAAGGGGGAACAAAACGACTTTATGAAAAAAATAATTCTTTTAGTATTTGCCATTGCATTCACTTTCTCCAGTTGTGAGAAAGATGACATTTGCGATGCCAATACGGTTACCACGCCTCGACTGGTGATTTCGTTTTATGATGTGACCAATTCGTCCGTCCCGAAAAACGTGACCAATTTAAAAATAATTGGGGAAGGAATGACAGAAGGGGTTTCCTTTAAAGGAAGTACTTTAATCAACGGAAGTACCGTTTCGATCCCGTTAAAAACGGATGCTGATACCACCACTTTCAGTTTTATTTTGAACTTTGGGAATTCAAATCCCGCATTGGTAAACGAAGACATACTGAAATTCAACTACGCCCGACAAAACATTTTTGTCTCTAGGGCTTGCGGCTTTAAAACCAATTATACTTTAGACCCAATTGCTCCGTATGCACATTCAGATGCGGCGGTTCCGGACCTAAAATGGATTCAGTACATTTCGGTTAAAAATAGTATCATAGACAATGAAAATGAAACACACCTTGAAATATTTTTTTAGTATATGCCTCATTTTTTCTTTGTTTTTAGTCGAAGCACAAGAAACCACTACCTTGAAAAACGTTGCTGACAGCACCGGTACAGAGGCTATAATTCCCGATAACGGGAATTTGAAGACCGTAAAACTGCCGGATGAGCAACAAAACGCTGTCATTCCCGCAAAAACAAATCGCTATGGAGTGCGCGTAGGAATCGATTTGTATAAACTGACACGCGCTCTTTACGACAAAGATTACAAAGGAATCGAGTTTGTGGGAGACTATAGGTTGACGAAAAAATATTTCTTGGCCGCCGAATTGGGTAATGAAAATAAAACCACCGATGGCGACCGATTGAATTTTACCACCAAAGGCTCTTACCTAAAAGCAGGTTTTGATTACAATACCTACGAAAACTGGTTGGACATGGAGAATATCATCTCAATTGGTTTGCGTTATGGTTTCAGCACGTTCAATCAGGAACTCAACAGTTACAGAATTTACAATGCCAATCCTTATTTTGGCGAAGTGCCGGCAATTGCATCGGGAGAAAAATTCAATGGATTAACCGCCAGCTGGATCGAAGTCGTTGCGGGTGTCAAAGCAAAAGTGTTTGACAACGTATTCATGGGTTTCAGCCTACGTTTGAATAGATTGGTATCCAATAAGAAACCGGGAAATTTCGATAATTTGTACATCCCGGGTTTCAACAGAACCTATGATGGTGATTTTGGCGTAGGATTCAATTATACGGTTACCTATTTCGTCCCGCTCTACAAAAAGAAAGTAAAAGCAGTTGTCATTCCCAACAAGCCACAGCCAGCGAAGTAAATTTCTAAAATGTACTATATAAAAAAGGAGCCAATTATAAATTTATAATTGGCTCCTTTTTTTAATTCTATACTACTCTGACTACCCTATTTCCTTCACGCCTTTGGCAAAAATCCATTTCATGTACAGCCTTTCGCCGTCTTGGGTTTTTACCGCCTGAAATTTTGGTGATAATAGAGTACCTACGACAAATGCGGTCAATGGAACCCAAAATCCGGTTAAACCGGTATAACGTTCCACTAAATAGCGCGCTGATATGAATAATATGGCAAAACAGCCCAATTGATATAGAAACGCTCTTACTTGTAATTTTGTCATTGTAATTTTTGTTTAAAATTTAAAAAGTTTAAGTTTAAAAATGTTTACGTACTAATTATTTCTACTTCCACTCTTTCTATTCTCTTTTTTCTTCAATCTCTTTTTTCTCTATTTCACTATCCCCTTCAGTTACCTGAAACTTAGTTCTCTTGCTTCCTTCATACATTTCGTATTTTACCAATCGGGCTTCGATACTCGCATTAAAAAGTTTGATTTTTCTTGAAGGTTTTAATCCCACAAATTTCAGTGCTTCCAGATTTCCTGTGATGAACCAAGCGTTAGTCCCAGGGTAATTTTTCTTAAGGGTATCGCCAATATTTTTGTAGAATTCTTCCATGTGAATATCCAATCGTTCATCGTAAGGAGGATTGAAAACCACATGCAGTTTCCCTTGGGTGGTTTTCTCGGTGTCAAAGAAATTTTGCTCCTCGATGGTGATGTATTCGTCAAGATTGGCATTCTTGATATTGTCCTTGGCTTTACTTACCGCAGATGGCGCCTTGTCAAAACCTTTTATCGTGTAATGAAATTCACGCACTTTTTTCAATAAACTGTCGGTGATATTGTCAAACAATTCGTTGTCCCAATCGTGCCATTTTTCGAATGCAAATTCCTTACGGTTGATGTTCGCCGGAATGTTACAGGCAATCATAGCTGCTTCGGCAAGAAAAGTACCGGATCCACACATCGGATCCAAGAAATCGCCTTGTCCGTCCCAACCCGAAAGCAACAGCACTCCCGCCGCCAAGACTTCGTTTATCGGTGCAATATTCGTTGCCGTTCTGTAGCCACGTTGGTGCAATGAATTCCCTGAGGTATCTAATGCAACTGAAACTTGGTCTCTGTCAATATGAATGTTGATTCTTAAATCAGGGTGTATCTTATCAATACTTGGACGTTGTCCCGTTCTTTCTCTGAACTGATCCACAATGGCATCCTTACATTTCTGTGAAACGAATTCAGAGTGGTTGAAACTGTCTGAGTGAACAGTGGCGTCAATCACAAAAGTCTGATTGGCATTGATGTATCGTGACCAGTTTACACCGGATATTCCTTTATATAAAGCCTGTTCGTTGTTTGCCTTAAAGAAATAAATGGGTTTCAATATTTTCAAAGCCGTGCGCAACGCCAGATTGGCTTTGTACATGAATCCTTTATCCCCTTTAAAACTCACCATTCTCACCCCTTGTTCCACGTCTTGTGCGCCCAACATCAGTAATTCCTTAGCCAATATTTCTTCAAAACCAAAAAAGGTTTTGGCAACCATCTTAAAATTATTTTCCATCTTTTTGTGTCAATTATAACAGGCGGCTTTTGTAGAGAAAATTCTGCCTGTAATAAAAATTTTAGTATTTGTTACGAGAATGTCCTTGTATATCCCCGTATTCGTTATTTTTCAGCAAAAATACACTAAATTTGCCGGATAGAATAAATTGAAAAAGAATAAATGTCTGAAGAACAAAAACCAACGATAGTAAATCAGGATCAACCAGCTCAAACTTGGTTCAGTTCTTGGTTTGACACACCATATTACCATATCCTTTATAAAGACCGCAACTACAGGGAAGCGCAGATTTTCATGGATAATCTAACGCACTACCTTAACCTGCCCGAAAAAGCAAAAGTGCTCGATTTGGCCTGCGGAAAAGGGCGCCACTCTATCTACCTTAATCAACTGGGGTTTGATGTGTTGGGGGCTGATTTGTCAGAAAACAGCATAGCCGAAGCCACTAGAAACGCGAATGAAACATTGCATTTCAAAGTACACGACATGCGCGAGCCATTTGAAGAAAAATACGATGCCATTTTTAATCTTTTCACCAGTTTTGGTTATTTCGAAAATGACGAAGACAATCTGACCACTTTAATAGCTATCAAAGAAAGTTTATCCGAATATGGATTTGCCGTGATTGACTTTATGAACGTTACCCAAGTCCTAAACACATTGGTTCCTGAGGAAATCAAAAAGGTGGACGACATCGAATTTCACATCAAACGATACCTGAAAGACGGCCATATTTTTAAAGAAATCGACTTTGAGGACAAAGGGCAAAAATTTCATTTCACTGAAAAGGTAAAAGCCTTGACCTTGCAAGATTTCGAAGCCTTAATGGAGGAAGCCGGGATTTACTTGTTGGACATTTTTGGAGATTACAAATTGAAAAAATTCCACAAAACGGAAAGCGAAAGATTAATTATGATTTTTAAATAGCTGATGAGTTTTAGGTTAATCGTATATTCGGTTAATCGAAAAACAAATAAACGGTTAAACAAATAAACGGTTAAGCAAAAACATGAATTATCTTTTACCCTTACTTTCCGTACTAATAGGATATGTTGTCGCCTTGGTGCTAAAACCACAAAACAAAACAAACCTCAAATTATTGTTGGCGTTCAGCGGTTCATTTTTACTTTCGCTGACCGTGATGCACCTGATACCTGACGTTTACGAGAGCAAAAATAGCAACATTGGCATCTTTATCATGTTGGGGATTCTGTTCCAAATCATATTGGAATTCTTCTCCAAAGGGGCTGAACACGGTCATGTACACGGGCACATCAATATGTCTCACATCCCTTGGTTGTTGTTCATCAGCCTTTGCATTCACGCATTTTTAGAAGGATTTCCTGTAGGACATCATCATGGTTTGGCCATAGGAATTGCCATCCATCACTTACCTATAGCCATTATCCTGACCACTTTTTTCCTTAATTCCCATTTGAATAAAAAAGCCATTTTTGGCTTCATGATCACCTTTGCGATAATGACGCCACTAGGAACCTTTGCCTCCGGTTATTTACCCATACTTAATGCCTATTATACCGAAATCACCGCCGTCGTCATCGGAATATTGTTCCATATCTCATCTACGATTATTTTTGAAAGCAGCGAAGGACACAAGTTCAATATCGCCAAAGTTTCGATGATTATTTTGGGGATAGTATTGGCCTATTTTATATGATTTTGGGCGTGACCACGCTTCCACTACCGTTCCAGCATCGTCGGGCTATGCGCTTCAATCTTTTTATCTAAAAAAATAAAAAGGATTTACGCTTCTATCCCTCACGCAATAGTTGAAAACTTCAAAATTCGTTTTTCAAAACTGAATATTCAAAGTTTTTAGAAATCTACTTATCCCCCTTTTTTTTGACAAGAAAAAACCAATATTGAATGTTCAGTATTACAGTTTTAAAGCAAAAATTTTTATGTCATTGCGATAAAAAAGGTTATTTTTGGGGTTGTCCAATTACAAAAAGAAATGACCTTTACAAAAACCACAGAACAATCCTCAAAATACGAACATCTGGAAAAAATGTCTGTTACCGAATTGTTGACTAACATCAATCAGGAAGACAAAACAGTGCCTTTTGCCGTTGAAAAAGCCCTGCCGCAAATTGAAAATTTGGTGACACAAATCGTCGCCAAAATGAAATCGGGAGGTAGACTATTTTACATTGGCGCCGGAACTTCAGGAAGATTGGGAGTTGTGGATGCGTCAGAGTGCCCGCCAACTTTTGGCGTGCCCTTCGACATGGTTGTTGGCATTATTGCCGGTGGAGACACGGCGATTCGCAGAGCGGTGGAAAATGCAGAAGACAACGCCACTCAAGCTTGGAAAGATTTAATGGAATACCATATAAACGAGAATGACGTCGTAGTAGGAATTGCAGCCTCGGGAACGACACCCTACGTTATCGGCGGACTGCAAACTTGCAATGAAAACAACATTATAACGGGAAGCATTTCTTGCAATGCAGAAAGTCCCCTTTCGAAAACCGCACAGTTTCCCATCGACGTGGTCGTGGGTCCCGAATTTGTTACAGGAAGCTCCAGAATGAAAGCGGGAACGGCCCAAAAATTGGTTCTCAATATGATTTCGACCGCCACCATGATTCAGTTGGGCAAAGTAAAAGGGAACAAAATGGTCGACATGCAACTGAGCAACAGCAAACTGGTTGATCGCGGAATAAAAATGATTATGGGAGAAATTCCCGTAAGCTACGAGGAAGGCTCTGAATTATTAAGCAAACATGGGAGCGTCAGAAAAGCGGTTGACACTTATAATAGTAAGCAATAAACTGTTTTTCGTAATCAGAATAACCTGAAACTTTAAACCTGAAACAAAAAAACAATGCCAACAAATAAAAACATATTATCCAAGGGAATCAAATACTTATCAGGAGCATTGCCTTTGATGTTTATTGGTCCTTCATTGATTTATAATGCTTTTATGAATAAGCAAAACGTATGGCATTATCTGGTTTTGGCAATCGGAATCATCGCTTGTTTAGGCGCCATGTATCTAATGTATTTGGGACTGAAAACGATTATGAAAAGTTTATTTAACGACTGATGGAAGACCTTATCCACATTCAAAAGACATTTGAAAAAATCGCTTTCATAAACAAGAAAGTAAACAATAGGGAGTTCGAGGATTGCATATTTAAAAACTGTGACTTCTCTAACAGTGATTTCTCTAACAATACCTTTATGGACTGCGAGTTCATCGATTGCAATCTTTCGATGACACAATTGCTTGGCACGAGCTTAAAAACGGTCAATTTTACCAACTGCAAATTATTGGGAATCCAATTTCAGAGTTGCACCGATTTCCTGTTTGGCGTGAATTTTCAGGATTGCGTTCTGGATTACTCTTCCTTTGCCAACAAGAAAATGCTCAAAACAAAGTTCAACAACTGTTCGATGAAAGCGGTTAGTTTCATAGGAACCAACCTTACCCAATCGGTTTTTGACAACTGTAATTTAGACGCTGCCATTTTTAATGACACTCAGCTAAAGGAAGTCGATTTCTTGACGGCCTACAACTATAAAATTGACCCGGAATATAACCCGATGAAAAAAGCCCGCTTTTCGACCCAAGGAATACCGGGGCTTTTGGACAAATATGATATTAAAATTCAGTAATTATGGAAGCGAACATCTTGTATCTTGAAAGCGCAAAAAAGCAATTTCTGTATTACAAAACATTAAGCGAAAAAGCAATGGAGCAATTGGCTCCGGAGCAGCTGTTTATCTTCCCAAATCAAGACTCCAATAGTATTGCGGCCATAGTGAAACACCTATCGGGAAACATGCTGTCCCGATGGACTGATTTCATGACTACCGATGGCGAAAAAGAATGGCGGAATCGCGATGCCGAATTTGATAATGATTTGGAGACTAAAGAGTCGATTCTGTTGGCATGGAACAAAGGTTGGGATTGTTTATTTGACGCTTTGAATAGCTTACAGCCGCAACAACTTTCGGATATTATCTACATACGAAACGAAGGGCACAGTGTAATTGAGGCCATCAACAGACAACTGGCGCATTACTCCTATCACGTTGGTCAAATAGTGTTTTATGCCAAACAACTGAAAGACGGAAGTTGGGAAAGCTTATCAATTCCCAAAAACAAATCCATCAGTTATAATGCCGGGAAGTTTGCGCAGGAAAAAAGCATCAAGAACTTTACCGATGACGAATTAAAAAACCTCAATAATTAATCCAACACTTATATACTAGCCCTGATAGCAGTGGAAATCCTTTTCTGGGCTGATTTTTCAGCACCGGAAAGATTGAAACGAATAGCAGGATTAAGCTCCAAAAAAAAAATGAAAAAAACACTACTACTCCCACTACTCCTTTCTATTGTGTCTTGCTACAATGTGGAACACAACTGCAAAGATTTTAAAACCGGCAAATTCCGTTTTGACTACGAGGTGGACGGAGTTAAAAAGACAACATTGTTTATGCGAAACGACAGCATCGAAATTGAAACTTTTGAGGGCAAAACCGATACGGCTTCGATACGATGGGTAAATGATTGCGAGTATATCTTGAAAAAAATGCATCCGAAAAACATGGCGGAAGAAAAGGCAATCGACATGAAAATTTTGTCAACGTCAGGAAATACTTATACCTTTGAATTTGGAATGGTAGGAGTCGCGCAAAAGCAAAAAGGTACTGTAACAAAACTCGAAGATTAAAGAGAACTATTCCGCATTACCTTCAAACCAATAATTAACAAATTCATACCTTACTGAAATGGAAGTATTTTTAAATCCTGACGCATGGATCGCCTTGTTAACATTAACCTTCCTGGAAATTGTTCTGGGTATCGACAACATTATTTTCATCTCGATTGCAACGGGTAAACTTCCTCCGGAAAGCCGCAAAAAAGCGACCAAAATAGGAATGTTTTTGGCCATGTTCATGAGAATTGCTCTTTTGTTTGGAATTAACTTGTTGATTCAAATGAAAGAACCTTGGTTTAGCGTTGACCTGAGTTGGTTCTCCGCCGGAATAACGGGACAAAGTATCATTCTGCTCTTGGGAGGACTATTCCTTATCTATAAAAGCACCAATGAAATACGCGAAAAAGTAGACGAAAAAGGGCATGAAGAAAAAGAACTCGGAAAAGCCGCCACAAAATCATTCCAGAATGTATTATTGCAAATAATAATGATTGATTTGGTTTTTTCTTTTGACAGTATCCTTACCGCTGTAGGAATGACTAATGGTGTTGAAGGCGCATTATACATTATGATTACGGCCGTGGTGATTTCTGTTATAATAATGATGCAGTTTGCCGTTCCCGTGGGGAATTTTGTGAACAAGCATCCTTCAATTCAAATTTTGGGGCTTTCCTTTTTGATTTTAATTGGAATGATGCTGCTTACCGAAAGCGCTCATTTATCTAACGCGCTTATCTTTGGCAGCCATGTGACACCGGTTCCGAAAGGATACCTTTATTTTGCCATTTCGTTCTCCTTGTTTGTTGAAGTGTTGAACATGAAAGCTTCTAAAAAGAAAAAATAGTAACAAATTATAACAGCAAATAAAAAAAGCTTCCACATTGCGGAAGCTTTTTTTATTTAATCTAGTGACAAGGTTATCTGGCCATCATCGTCTAGCTGAACTTGTGTGTCGTCGGCATTGGTTTCTCCTTTCACCTCTAACTCCTCGGGAATGACTTCTTCCGGCGCTTCATACGGCAAGGGTTCCAAAAGATTCACCTGCTTAAGCTTATCGGTAGTCAGTTGATTGCCCATCGCTTTAAATCCTTTTACGGCAATAAAATCTTCTATATCGATGGTCATGCTTTCTTTTTGCACGCCCTTAATCTTCGGAAAAATCAATTCGGCCACAGGGCGATAATCGGTTGACACTATTTCCAACTGTGAATTTGGATGTTCCGTGATAAAGCTCTCTTCTTTATTCTCGGTTTCCACCAAGAAACGCTTAACATAATAGCGTCCTTTTTCCCCATCGTAGTAAATGGCAGATATTGGTTTCTTGGGAACCCATTTTTCCAACACCACCATGTCTTCGTCAAAATGCGTAGACAATTCGGGTGTAACCACTTTCAGTTTCCCTGATTGCTGGATGATCAAAATTTTATCGCTTGGCCTGAATTCGCCCAACAGTTCCCCTCTTCCATCAACGTTCAATCGCTGTACGGTATCATCATACCACACTTTTCTTGGCAACAAAGTGGAAATTCCTTTTTCTTTTATTTCGATTTTCTTGATCGGGTATTTGGAAACCAAATTCCCTTTGGAAGCGCGTCCTTTAATGGCCAAGCTTGCAAAGTCGATGTCGTATTTTAATTTCTTGATGGTCCCCACCTGACGCAATATTATTGTAATTACTTCGGCTTCCCCGTTTGGATTACAGGTGAAATAAAGTATTTGCGAGCCCTTGGTGCCATTGGTCAAATCGTACAATTTGTCCCTGGTTACACCCGAAACGTTAAATCGTTTGATGTAAGAAGGTCCCGATTTACCGTCGCGATAAATCACGTTGTAAATGGTACGCTTATCACTTTTGTCAAAAATGGCGACATGAATTATGTCTTTTCCCACGAAGGTTTTGGCATCCACTTTGGTCACCATCATATTTCCGTCTCGAAGGAAAACGATCACGTCATCAATGTCAGAGCAATCCGTTACGTATTCGTCTTTCTTCAAACTCGTACCCACAAATCCTTCTTCTCTATTTACATATAGTTTTGTATTTCTTAGAACTACTTTGGTGGCTTCAATATCATCAAAAATACGGAGTTCGGTTTGGCGTTCGCGCCCTTTTCCGTATTTCTCTTTCAGTTTGGCAAAATAGGCGATGGCGAAATCGATCAGATGCTCTAGGTCGTGTTTAACTTGCTCAATATTCCCTTCCAAAGCTTCAATTTTGTCTTGGGCTTTGTTGCTGTCAAATTTAGAGATACGCATGATTCGTATATCCAATAAACGCAGGATATCCTCTTCAGTAATGGCACGTTTTAAATGTTTAATATGTGGTTTCAATCCATCATCAACCGCCTGTATAACAGCTTCCCGAGTGGTTTGCTCCTCAATATCGCGGTAGATTTTGTTTTCGATAAAAATGCGTTCTAACGACAAGAAATGCCATTGCTCTTCGAGTTCACCCAGTTGAATTTCGAGTTCGCTTTTTAAGAGTTGAACCGTTCTGTTTGTCGAAATTTTCAGCATATCCGAAACACCAATAAACAGAGGCTTATTGTCTTCGATCACACAGCCTAATGGCGCCACGGATGTTTCGCAGGCCGTAAAGGCAAACAAGGCATCAATCGTTTTATCCGGAGAAACGCCCGGAAAAAGATGGATTAAGATCTCAACATTGGCTGCGGTATTGTCTTCAATTTTTTTAATCTTGATTTTCCCTTTCTCGTTCGCTTTCAAAATGCTGTCGATCAAAGTAGTCGTATTGGTAGAAAATGGAATTTGGGTAATCACTAGGGTGTTTTTGTCCAACTGCCCTATTTTGGCGCGTACTCGTACACGGCCACCTCGCAAACCGTCACTATAATTGGATACATCGGCAATACCTTGCGTCATGAAATCAGGATAAATCGTGAACGGTTTCCCTTTCAGAATTTTTATCGATGCATCAATGAGTTCGTTAAAATTATGGGGCAACACTTTCGTGGAAAGTCCCACTGCAATTCCCTCCGCCCCGGAGGCTAACAATAATGGGAATTTTACGGGTAGATTATTCGGTTCCGCCCGGCGTCCGTCATAGGACACTCCCCAATCGGTAATTTTTGGGCTGTATAAAACTTCCAAGGCAAATTTAGACAAACGCGCTTCAATGTAACGGGAAGCCGCTGCGCTGTCACCGGTAAGGATGTTCCCCCAGTTTCCTTGGCAGTCAATCAGTAATTCTTTTTGGCCAATTTGGACCATCGCATCACCAATACTGGCATCACCGTGAGGATGATACTGCATGGTGTGTCCCACGACATTCGCTACCTTATTGTAACGGCCGTCATCTAGCTCCTTAAGCGAGTGCATGATTCTGCGTTGAACGGGCTTGAAACCGTCTTCGATTGCGGGAACCGCACGCTCCAAAATAACATAAGAGGCATAGTCCAAAAACCAGTCTTTGTACATTCCTGTAACTTTGGTTATGGTGTCGTGCTCATCTTCTTGGTTATCGTAAAAATGTCCTTCAGGCTTTTTTTCTTCTTGTTGCCCTTCCGGATTTATATTTTCTTCTTCGTCCATGTATCTTTTTTGGATTGTATAAGAACTTCTCTTATCAACTTAATACTATTTATTATACTGCTTCAGCCACATCCAATTCCACTTTCAAGTTCTTAATAATGAACTCTTGGCGATCTGGTGTATTTTTTCCCATATAGAAAGACAACAATTGCTCTACAGAAGTGTTTTTGTCCATCATTATTGGATCTAATCGAATGTCCTCGCCAATAAAAAACTGAAATTCGTCAGGGGATATTTCCCCTAATCCTTTAAATCGGGTGATTTCCGGTTTTGGTTTCAATTTTTCAATAGCTGCTTTTCTTTCGTCGTCAGAATAACAATAGATCGTTTCTTTTTTGTTTCTAACCCTAAAAAGTGGTGTTTGCAATATGTATAAATGTCCTTCTTTTATCAATTCGGGAAAAAACTGAAGGAAAAATGTAATCAGCAACAATCT
>NZ_DATBVQ010000125.1:0-16171 GCF_036515215.1 Flavobacterium sp. | reverse complement strand
GCAAAGGGCTCAAATGAAAAAGATCGCTATAGCGTGTTTTTGCCGTCTCGTATGAAAAGAAAATCTTTTTTCTCTCTATGCCGCAAAGCATGCTTTTACGCAACATCGCTGCAGACAATCCGTCCTTTACCAAATAATCCGAAATCCCTTGAGAAATTGATCTAAGACAAATATCCACGTCAGCAATAGTGGTCAAAGCTATGATTGGACCAAAAAACACTAAATTTAACATTTCGGTCATAACATTCTCTTTACTGATATCAGGCAATGTCAGGTCTAATAATACGGCATCAAAAAACTTATCTTCGGAAGACAAAATGAAAGAAGCTTCCTTAAAGTCCTTTGCGTGCTTGACTTCCGATTTAAAATCCAATCCCGATATTAAACCTTTTATCGTATCATAATCACTGAAATTGTCTTCAACAACTAAAATCGAATATGTTTTGGGCGTTTCACTCATTTTCTCCTAATATTCATTCTCATATCCAACATTTTTACTCCCATTTAAACACGCTCGCTAATTTTCTCCAGTTGGGATGGCTTCTATCAGTTTCTTCGTATATTCCTTTTGAGGGTTAGCGTACAATTCATCCGCATCAGCGATTTCCTCTATTTTTCCTTTGTTCATTACCAATACTTGGTCACTCATGTATTTCACCACCGCCAAATCATGCGAGATGAAGATATAGGTGAAACCGAAATTCTCTTTCAGCTCGTTTAAAAGGTTTAAAACCTGCGCCTGAACAGATATGTCCAATGCCGAGACTGATTCGTCACAAACGATTAATTTGGGCTGTAAGGCTATTGTACGCGCTATTCCTATTCTCTGCCTTTGCCCTCCGGAAAATTCGTGCGGATAACGGTTGAAATACTCTCCCCCGAGTCCCACCCGTTCCAGAATTTCAATGGTTTTGGCTTTCCTTTCTTTGTCGTTTTTATACAGGCCGTGAACCTGCATTGGCTCCATGATGGCTTTTCCAACGGGAATTCTTGGGTTTAACGAAGAATACGGATCTTGAAAAATAATCTGTATTTCTTTCCTGAGTTTTTTGATCTCAGCGCTCCCCAATTTTGTGATGTCTTGTCCGCGATATAAAATCTGGCCGGATGTGGCTTTGTCCAATTGCAAGATGGCATTGCCCAAGGTAGACTTGCCGCAGCCGCTCTCCCCAACAAGCCCTAAAGTTTCACCTTCGTACAATTTGAAACTCACGTCATTTACCGCTTTAAAACCGGATTTTTTCCCGAAGAAGCCAGCCGTGGAAAAATATTCCTTTTCTACATTAATGACCTCTAATATTGGTTCTTGACTGTATAACTTGTCATGAAATTGCAATCTGTTGTCTAGAGTTACAATTTCAGGATTTATGTCATTACTTAAAAAATCTTGAATGGTAGGCAAGCGTTTCAACCGAAAATTTAAAGATGGTCTAGAGGCGATTAAAGCCTTGGTATAATTGTGTTCCGGATTTCTGAAAATTTGTTTCACTTCTCCCTGTTCTACAATTTCACCCTTGTACATCACTAAAACACGATGCGCAATTTCAGAAACCAAGGACAAATCATGGGATATAAAAATGATACTCATTCCAGTCTCCTGTTGAATGTCTCTCAGCAATTGAATAATTTCTTTTTGAACGGTAACATCGAGCGCCGTTGTCGGTTCATCAGCAATCAACAACTGAGGTTTGCAGGCAATAGCCATGGCAATCATGACACGTTGTTTTTGCCCGCCAGAAATTTCGTGGGGGTATTTTTCGAACAATACTTCGGGATTCGGCAGTTTTACTTTTTCAAACAATAAAAGTGTTTCTGCCTTCGCGTCTGAGTTGGATAATTTTGTGTGCTGCAGTAGAATTTCCTGCACTTGAAAACCGCATTTAAGCGATGGGTTCAGCGAGCTCATGGGTTCTTGAAAAATCATGGCGATTTCATTTCCGCGCAGATTCTGTAATTCTGATTCACCCAAATGCGCTACATTTTTCCCGTCAAAAACGATCGTACCTTCCGAAACCTTAGAAATGTGTACGGGCAACAAGCCCATAATGGCCAACGAAGAGACAGACTTTCCTGAACCTGATTCACCTACGATTCCCAGAATTTCATTCTCGTGCAAATCATAACTGATATTTTTTATGACAGCCTTATAACCCCCTTCATTTTTGAAAGAAATCTCAAGATTATTTATCGAAAGTAAAGGCTTGCTCATGTTGACAAAAGTAACCAATTAAGATTAAAGTTTTTGTGGATTTTGAAAACTGACGAGGAAAACTTCGTTTAAACATGGATAATCTCGTCGTCAATCAATAAATCTTCTCTGCGTAGCCGAAGAAAGATCTGGGCAACAGCGATGGTATCCTTTTCGCAATAGGTCACAATTCGATCAATATCTTTGTCCACATAAAAAACATGTCCTACCTGACTGCCGTCGATGTCGCCTTTCGGCGAAGGAACCCCAAGTACTTTACACATTAACTTTAAAGAAGTAAAATGCTTGTAGTCACCAAATTTCCATAACTCCAAGGTATCTAAATGCGGAATTTCCCACGGTTTTTTCCCAAATAGATTCAGTTTGTTGGGAATGGCAATTTGGTTAATTATCATCCTTCTGGCGATAAAAGGAAAATCAAACTCTTTCGCATTATGCCCGCACAAAACATGTTGGGGCTGGTTGAAGTGCATATTCAGCAAATTATTAAAATCATTCAAAATTTTCTTTTCCTCACCGAAAAAGGAGGTCACGCGGAAATTCCTGATATCGCCTTTGGTGACAAAATATCCCACAGAAATGCAGACAATCTTCCCGAACTCGGCCCAAATCCCCGCTCGGTCGTAGAAATCTTCCGGGGTATACTCGTCCTTCCGTTGGTATTGGGTTTTGTGCTCCCAAAGGTCTTTCATCTCCGAATCCAATTCGTTGAAGTCCCCGGCTTCGGGTACGGTTTCTATGTCCAGGAAAAGTATGTTGTCAAGGCGGATTTTTTCAATCATAGCATTACTATATTAGAATAAACTTTGTTGCGTTGTTGGGTTTTCATGTTCCAAAAGCCATTTTTTGCGCCACAAGCCGCCGGCATAACCGGTCAGCGAACCGTCGGTTCCGATGACCCTGTGGCAAGGAACCACAATCCACAACGGATTTTTCCCGTTGGCGGAAGCCACGGCTCGAATCGCTTTGACGTCACCTAAGATTTTGGACTGTTCCAGATATGTTCTGGTTTTCCCGTATGGAATTTCCAATAAGGCTTTCCATACTTTTTGCTGAAATTCGGTTCCCTTTGGGTTCAATTTGAAAGTGAAATCGTTTCTTTTCCCCTCGAAATAATCATTGAGTTGGGAAACGGCATCATTTAAAATTGCTGGAATTATTGCTGAAACCTCGCCTTCATCGGCAACTGAAATTGCCGAAACCCCCTTTTCGTCTCCTATAACCGTAGCAATTCCCAAAGGCGTTTTGATGCAAGCTGTTTCCATAGAATAAAAATAATAAATTAAACCGCATGGTTCACAAAGAGCAGCTAAACTTCAAAAATAATCGCTAACGACAACCTCCTGAATCAAAAAACCACCTCGGTTGAGATGGTTCTTGTTTTTTTAGCCCTGGTGGGAATGGCATCCTTTTCTTGCCTTATTTAGGCGAGGAAAGATACAGCGGACAGCGGGAATCAGCTTCAAAAAATTCCGAACTAAATTCAGCCTCAACTATTTTTAATTACTGTATATATAAGTTTCCAAAGCTTTAAGCTCTTCATCAGACATTGCTTTTGTAACAGCAAAATTAGTTTTCATCACCTCGTATTGGCTAGGATCCACAATTGGTTCTCCTTCTGCTTTCAAAAACGCGACCATATTTGCGTTTTTGTCCTTATAGATTTTCGCAATCTCCTGAACGCTTGGTCCTATTGATTTTGTGTCGACTTGATGGCAAGAGATGCAATTCCCTTTCCCTTCGAAAATGCTCTGCCCGAGTTCTATCGCTGTTTGTGTTTGTGCCGGCATCCCTTCAGAAACGGCAACTTTAGTTTCAACTTCTTTGCCAAATGCCTCCGAACCTTGCTTTTTGCAAGAAAAAGCTAAAAATGCGATTGCAATTACTATTACTTTTTTCATACCACGTTTTTTTAGTTTTCTCAAAAACAACTCGTTTTTTGAAGATTAAAATTACTCTAAAATATACTGATTCGCTAATTATCTGTTCAAAAGTATTGCAGCCTCTTTTGCGAAATAGGTTGAAATCAAGCTTGCTCCCGCGCGTTTGATGCACATTAATTGCTCCATCATGATTTTGTCATGGTCCAGCCAACCTCTTTCGGCAGCGGCTTTGATCATCGCATATTCACCGGAAACATGAAATACAGTCACCGGAACATTTACCGCGTTTTTGACCTCGCGAACGATATCCAGATAAGCGATTCCGGGTTTTACCATAACCATATCGGCACCTTCCTCGACATCCCAAAGGGCTTCTTTGATGGCCTCGAGGCGATTCGCATAATCCATTTGGTAGGTCTTTTTATCCGTTGGAATGTTTTCACTGTCAACAGGCGCACTGTCCAAGGCATCACGGAAAGGTCCGTAAAATGCTGAAGCGTACTTGGCAGAATAACTCATGATCCCAACGTTTTGGAAACCTGCGGCGTCCAAGCCTTGGCGCAAACGCAACACGCGACCGTCCATCATGTCTGAGGGTGCGACAAAGTCGGCGCCTGCCTCAGCATGAGAAACGGCCATTTGAACTAGAGCGTCGACAGTAGAATCATTTTCAATATCGCCGTTTGCAATAATTCCGTCATGACCATACATGGAATACGGATCCAAAGCCACATCAGGCATGACAATCATTTGCGGACAAGCCGCTTTGATGGCGCGAATCGCGTTTTGCATTAATCCGTCTTTGTTCCAAGCTTCTTTTCCCGTATTGTCTTTTAAGTTTTCGCTTACTTTTACATAGATGTTTACTGCACGAATGCCCAAATCGAACAATTCCTTGATTTCTTTAACCGTTAAGTCGATTGAACGACGAAAGATTCCCGGCATTGAAGCAATTTCGACTTGTACGTTTTCTCCTTCGGCAATAAACATAGGAAACATAAAATCCGCAGCACTCAAGCTGGTTTCACGAACCAAACTTCTGATCGATTCATTGGTTCTTAATCTTCGGCCTCTGTGTAATGGGAACATATTTCTTAATTTATAATTGACAATGAATAATTGATAATTAAATCCACTCTACTGGGTTTTCCAACACGTTTAGCAGTTTCTCTTCTTCGCTTCCCGCTTCCGGATGATGGTCGTAGACCCATTGCACATTCGGTGGCAAACTCATCAGGATACTCTCGATTCTACCGTTGGTTTTTAGCCCAAATAAAGTGCCTTTGTCGTGAACCAAATTGAACTCAACATAGCGACCGCGACGGATTTCCTGCCATGTTTTCTGTTCTGCGGTATAGGGCAAATTTTTCCTTTTTTCTACAATCGGGACATAAGCTTCGAGGAAACTATTTCCAACTTCGGTTACAAAATTGAACCAATCTTGCATTTTCATGCTTTCGGTTTCTTTGCAATAGTCGAAAAACAATCCGCCAATTCCGCGAGCTTCATTACGATGTGCGTTCCAGAAATAGGCATCACATTGTTTTTTATATTTTGGGTAAAAGTCCTTCTTGTGTTTGTCGCAAGCGGTTTTACACGTTTGATGAAAATGGATTGCGTCCTCCTCAAACAGATAATAGGGCGTCAAATCCTGTCCTCCGCCAAACCATTGTTGGATTACATTCCCGTTATCATCATACATTTCAAAATAACGCCAATTGGCATGAACCGTAGGCACCATGGGACTTTTTGGATGCAAAACCAAACTCAGTCCGCAGGCAAAAAAGTCTGCTTCACCTACATTAAACAGTTTTTGCATGCTGTCTGGTAATTTCCCGTGAACGGCTGAAATATTCACTCCGCCTTTTTCAAAAACAGCACCGTTCTCGATTACGCGTGTTCTTCCTCCTCCGCCTTCCGGACGCTCCCAACAGTCTTCGCGGAATTTGGCTTCACCGTCAACAGCTTCTAAACCTGCTACGATTTGGTCTTGAAGGTTTTGTATGTATGTAAAGAATTGTTCTTTCATTATAATTTTTCTTTTGCGGCAGCTATTTTATTAAAAATATCAAACGAAAAAGTCTTGCTTTGCTGTTGAATGTAATTGTAAATAGCAACGGCTTTCTGTAGAAAATCGAATTGTTTTTCTTGAGATAAAAGCACTAAAACGTCTGCAAATTGCTCGAATTGTTTCCAGTCCAAATGATATCGACCTAAATGCGCAATCAAATCATTGTCATTTAAATCCTTTAGATTTTCAATGGTCAGATCAAAACCGGTTAACTGATTATCAAGGATGCTTGTGTCTTCAATATTCCAAAATTTGGGTACAAAAACCAAAGAATACAACATCCTCAGCATGTTGTCTATCTTGATACTTTGTTCGTCTCGCAATCCCTTGTTTAGCATTTTTATGAAATCTTACTGATTGTATTCCTTTACGGCATCAATAAACGCTTTCGCATGATCTACGGGAATATTTGGTAAAATTCCGTGGCCTAAATTCACTATGTATTTATCTTTCCCGAATTCGTCAATCATTTCGTGTACCATTTTCTTGATAACGGGAATTGGAGACAATAGTCTTGACGGATCAAAATTCCCTTGCAACGTGATGTTTCCACCCGAAAGGTATCTTGCGTTTCTTGGAGAACAAGTCCAGTCTACCCCTAAAGCGGAAGCCCTACTTTTTCCCATTTCGCCAAGAGCGAACCAACATCCTTTTCCGAACACGATAACCGGAGCATCATCTGCCAATGCTTCTACGATCTGGTTGATGTATTTCCATGAGAATTCTTGATAGTCAGTTGGAGATAACATTCCACCCCAAGAGTCAAAAATTTGAACGGCATCTACTCCTGATTTTACCTTTTCTTTCAAGTATAAAATAGTGGTATCAGTGATTTTTTGCAATAAAACATGTGCCGCTTCTGGGTGTGAGAAACAAAACCCTTTTGCTTTATCAAAGCTTTTAGATCCTTGCCCTTCTACTGCATAACACATAATCGTCCATGGCGAACCTGCGAAACCGATCAACGGCACCTCATCATTCAACATTTCTTTTGTCAATTTGATAGCGTCAAAAACATACCCCAAAGTTTCATGAACATCAGGAACAATTACATTTTCCACATCCTGAATCGTACGGATAGGATTTGGCAAAAACGGTCCGAAATTTGGTTTCATCAACACTTCAATTCCCATGGCTTGCGGAATCACCAAAATATCCGAGAATAAAATGGCAGCATCCGGAGCGATTCTACGAATAGGTTGCACGGTAATTTCGGCAGCTAATTCCGGAGTTTGACAACGAGTGAAAAAATCATATTTATCACGCAAAGCGATAAATTCAGGCAAATATCTACCCGCTTGACGCATCATCCATACTGGTGGACGTTGTACTGTTTCTCCTTTTAATGCTCTTAAAAATAAGTCGTTTTTGATCATGTTTTAAATTTTAGCTGATTGCTACTCGCTATCAGTTTTATAATATTCTATAACTTCCTCAATCACCTCTTCTATTGTTGGTGTTTGGGCAATTACAATGTTTTTAACTTTATTTGTTTCTAATGTTTTTGCAGTGGTATTGCCTACGCAAAAACAAATTTCATTTTTGATTTTGTTGTTTGTCAAATAACTTTCAACGGCAGATGGGCTAAAAAACATAATTCCGTCAAATTTCTCTTGATCTGATATTTTGAAAGGCGCCAACTTGGTTTCGTAAACTTCTATTTCATTAAATGTTATCCCTGCGCTCTTCAATGCTGCAGGCAAGGTTTCTTTGCGCAAATTTCCGCTTAAAAAAGTATAGCTTTCCTCGTTGTAAATTAAAGTGATTATTTCAGCTAATTCAGATGCGTAATCCAAATAAACATCAACTGTAAAACCGTTAACTTCAAGTAATTCTTTGGTTTTAATCCCTACACAAAAAACAGGTTTAGACTTTAGAACTTCCCAACCGTTTTGTTCCACCAAACTTAAAACAGCATTTTGGCTACTAAAAATCAAGTTGTTGTTGATTGTATTCAGTTCAAAAAGGTTGTTCTTTATTTCGATAAAATCTTGTTCTAAAAGATCAAAATCAGCGTCAAGAAATACTTGCCTTTGTTCTGCTGACAATGTTTTGGTGGATAAAATGCTTGTTTGGCTCATTACTTCTTCAAATTATTTTTAATTTCCGTCATCAATTTTGTTCCGCCATTATTTAAGATTTCCTGAGCAGAATAAAACCCTAATTTCTTCCACTCTTCGATAGGAACAATTTTGTCGATTTCAATCTTTTCTTTTCCGTCCAATGAAAACAAAACCCCTTGAAAATGAATGCTGTCTTCTTCTTCATTATAAATTGCTAAAGCTCCGATTGGCGCCGTACAACCCCCTTCTAGGGTTTTAAGAAACTGGCGTTCGATATAAGTGACGATTTCCGTTTCGATATCATTCAATTGTGATAAAGCATCTAGAGTAAAAGCATCATTTTGCATTGCAACTACAACCATAGCTCCTTGGGCTGGAGCAGGTATCATCCAATCTAAATCAATGAAATTGTCTGGTGTCAGCTTAATCCTTTCTAAGCCTGCTTTCGCAAAAACAGCTCCATCCCAGTCGCTTTCATCAAGTTTTTTCATGCGTGAATTTATGTTTCCACGTAAATTGACTACGGTATGTTTTGGGTATTTGTTCAGCCATTGCGCCTGACGACGTAAACTGCCTGTAGCGATAGTTCCTTCCCCGTTTAGAAAATCAAGATTACCTTTGTGCACTAAAATATCCAATGTGGTGGCTCTTTCCAAAACTGCTGCCTGAACAATCCCTTTAGGCAATGCCGTCGGAACATCTTTCATGGAATGCACTGCAATATCAACATCACCATTAATCATGGCAATATCTAGTGTTTTAGTAAAAATTCCTGTGATTCCGAGCTCGTAAAGTGGTTTGTCGAGAATAATGTCTCCAGTTGATTTTACGGCGACAATTTTAGTTTTGTAGCCTAAATCATTTAGTTTTTTCTCAACAGTATGTGCTTGCCAAAGTGCGAGTTCGCTGTCGCGAGTTCCTATTCGTATCGTTTTCTCCATTATTTGACGGCAGCGCTAATTTTGAATACTTTTTCAATCCATTCGATGCTCTCGTCCACCATGGTGTCGTCATCTTTCAAATGGTTGGCAAAGTGAGTGGTTATTTTTTGTATGATTCTTGCGCTGATAATTTCAGCTTGCTCGAGATTAAAATCGGATATTTTCCGACTTTGGAAATCCAGTTCTGAAGTCTTTATGGCATTCAGCTTTTCCTTTAAAGCGGTAATTGTTGGCGCAAACTTTCTCCCTTTTGTCCAAATATTAAATTCCTCTTTGATCTCTTCAATTATAGCTTCGGCTGCAGGAATGTGCATTTTTCTGTTTTCTAAGGTTTCGTCCGTTAGTTGCGACAAATAATCCATGTGAATCAAGGTAACGCCTTCTAACTCCTCAACGTCTTTATTTACATTTTTAGGAATGGATAAATCCAAAATCAACAATGGTTTCTTAAGGTTCAAAATTGCTTTGTCAACCGTGGGGTTTTGAGCCCCCGTAGCTACCACGACAACATCAGCTTTTTGCAACTCCAAATGCAGTTCAGAATAATCCTTAACGATTAGGTTCAGTTTTCCCGCCAATTTCTCGGCCTTATCTTTGGTTCTGTTGATGAGCGTTATGTGCTCATTTTTGGTGTGCTTTACCAAATTTTCACAGGTATTCCTTCCTATTTTCCCTGTCCCGAACAGTAGGATGTTTTTGTTACCAATGTCTTCAACGTTCTTGATAATATATTGTACAGAAGCAAAAGAAACCGAAGTGGCTCCCGAACTGATCTCTGTATCTGTTTTTATTTTTTTGCTCGCTTGAATCACGGCGTTAACCAACCTTTCCATAAAAGTATTGGCAAGGCCCAACTCTTTTGATTGCACAAAGCTTGATCTTATTTGAGAAATGATCTCGAAATCACCGAGTATTTGGCTGTCTAAACCCGTCCCAACGCGGAACATATGACTGATGGCCTCTTGATTTTTATATACGAAACCTACTTTTTGGAACTCCTCGACACTTCCTTGGCTGTTTTCGCAAATCAATTTTATCAGTTGAAAAGGGTGTTCCGCAAATCCGTAAATTTCCGTTCTGTTGCAGGTAGAAGTAACGATTAGACTTTCAATCCCTTCGCTTTTGGCTTGTTCCAGTAAACGTGATTTAGCAGCAGCATCTAGGCTAAATTTTCCTCTGATTTCGGCATCCGCTTTTTTATAGCTTAAACCAACCGCGTAAAAATACTGATGCTTTGATAAGTTGTTATTTTCCATATAAATACTTTTCCAGAAAGTGAAACAAAATTAGAGCTATACTATTTATAAAAGTAACGCTAGAAGTACTTTTTGTGTCGCTTCATGTTTTTTTGTTTCTAATCGTCTCTTTTATTATAAAAAAGGCTATTTTTGTACTGATAATGGGTAATTATCTATTGTTTGTTTAGAGTGGTTCTAAATAAAATTATATGATAATTATCATTTTTACAATTAAAAAATGTCGCTATGAGTTCTCAAGAAATAATTAAAATCGAAGATGATTTTACGTTGATTCGCTTTCAAAACGATAGTACTGAAGTTTTTAATGCACAGCGCGAAGTCAGTAGCGGCCTAATCCAATTCCACTTTGGATTAAAAGGAAGCGCCAAGTTTATCTTCAATCAGGGGAATTATGCTTTGGATATGAAAGAGGAAAAATCCTTGCTTCTATATAATCCCCAAAAAGAATTGCCATTAAATTTAGAACTGGCCCCAAATTCCTGGGTAATTTCCGTCATAATTTCGATCAAAAAATTTCATGCGTTGTTTTCTTCCGAAGCGGATTACATCACTTTTTTGAGCGGAGACAATAAAGACAAAAAATATTATAACGAAGGAAAGATCAGCCCATCGATGGCAATTGTCTTGAGTCAATTGTTTCATTACAACTTGCATCCTTCCATTAAAAACCTATACTATAAAGGAAAAGGATACGAATTGTTAAGCTTGTATTTCAACCGAACCGAAGATCCAAATGCAGAACAATGCCCATTTTTGATAGACGAAGACAACGTCTTGAAAATTAAAAAAGCCAAAGAAATCATTATTGCCAACATGGCAGAACCGCCGGGTTTGCAGGAACTGGCTGATGAAATAGGCTTGAATTTGAAAAAACTAAAAATGGGTTTCAAGCAGATTTATGGCGATACCGTTTATGGCTTTCTGTTTGATTACAAAATGGATTTTGCCCGAAAACTTCTCGACAGCGGATCTTACAACGTAAATGAGGTAGGATTAAAAATAGGATATAGCACCGGAAGCCATTTCATTGCCGCATTCAAGAAGAAATTTGCCACCACGCCAAAGAAATATTTGATGTCAATCAATCCAAATACTTAATGGAGTATTGATTTTACATATTAAACAATAAATAAAAAATAGTTAATTCGAATTTATCAAAAAATAAGTTTGTCTACTTTTATCGAACAATTTCTCGTTTTGCAGAACGAGACTTAATGAAAACAAAAATAAAATGAAAGGTGTATTATTAGTCAATTTAGGTTCCCCAGAAAGTCCAACAGCAAAAGATGTAAAGCCCTATTTAGATGAGTTTTTAATGGATAAATACGTTATCGACGTTCCTTTTCTTCTACGAGCATTACTTGTCCGAGGAATCATTCTTCAAACAAGGCCCAAAAAATCGGCTGCCGCTTACGCAAAAATTTGGTGGGATGAAGGTTCACCTCTTGTGGTTATTTCCAAAAGAATGCATAAAAAGGTAGAAAAAATGGTTGATGTTCCCGTTTCCCTAGCTATGCGTTATGGAAACCCATCGCTGCTGTCCGGGCTTCAAGAATTGCACGATAAAGGGGTGAACGAGGCGCTTCTATTTCCTTTGTACCCTCAGCATGCAATGGCTTCCACAACCACCATTTTAGAATTGGCCGAAGAATTGCGCAAAAAGCACTTCCCGGAAATGAAATTTACAATCGTTCCTGCATTTTACAACAAGCCCGATTACTTAAAAAATCTGGCCGATTCGATTAAAGGACATTTAGAGGGTTACGATTACGATCATTTGCTGTTCTCGTATCACGGGATTCCAGAGCGTCACATCCGTAAGACTGACATAACCAAATCACATTGCAAAATTGATGGCTCCTGCTGCAATACACCATCGCCAGCACATGAATTTTGCTACCGCCACCAGTGCTATGAAACAACCAAACAAGTAGTTAAACTTTTAGGGATTCCCGAAGGAAAATACAGCCAGACCTTTCAATCGCGACTGGCGGGCGACAAATGGTTGACGCCCTATACGGATGTCGAGGTGAACAAAATGCCTGAAAAAGGAATAAAAAAACTAGCTGTTGTAACTCCAGCATTCGTTTCTGATTGCTTGGAAACATTAGAGGAAATCGCAATGGAGGCCAATCACGAATTCAAAAAGAACGGAGGCGAAGAATTTTTGGCCATCCCGTGTCTGAACGACAGCGACGATTGGTGTAAAACCGTAAGCAATTGGATAAGTGAATGGGCAATTGTTGAAAAAAGGAATGCATAAATGGCAGTTTCAGCCGAGGAACTAGGGACACAAGACATTAAAAAACTCTTGATAAAACAAGCAGTTCCAGCATCTATAGGGATTTTATTCATGTCGGTCAATATTTTAATCGATACTATTTTTGTTGGGCAATGGATTGGTTCACTCGCTATTGCGGCTGTCACCGTAGTCCTGCCAATAACCTTCCTGATTTCATCATTAGGTATGGCAATTGGAGTCGGCGGAGGTTCCGTTCTTTCCAGAGCTTTGGGCGCTAATAAAAAAGAGAAAGCACTATCTACCTTCGCTAACCAAATCATGATGACTTTCCTATTGGCATCTGTATTTGCATTATTGGGTATTTTTTTCAGTAGCGAAATGCTATTGCTTTTTGGCGCAAAAGGCGCTATCATGGAACCAGCAGCAGAATTCTTCTTTCCTATCATACTTTCTGTGCCTTTTTTGGCATTATGCATGATGGGAAATAATATCATAAGAGCCGAGGGCAAAGCCAAATTCGCTATGTTTGCCATGATTATTCCCGCTTTTGTCAACATTGCACTTGATATCGTTTTCATAAAAATAATGAACTTGGGGATGTTCGGTGCGGCTTTGGCCTCGGCAATTTCCTATTTCATGTGTTTCTTGTTTGTGCTTTGGTTTTTTATGTTTAAAAGCGAATTAAAACTAAAGGCAAGCCATTTTAAATTCCATTTTCCTATTATAAAAGAAATTACTGAATTGAGTTTTGTCACTTTTTCAAGACAAGGCGTGGTTAGTATTTTAGCCATAATTCTCAACCACACCTTATATACTTATGGTGGGGAACATTCTATCGCCGTGTATGGGATAATCAGCAGAATGCTGATGTTTGCCTTGTTCCCGATATTAGGTATCACTCAAGGGTTTCTTCCCATTGCAGGTTTCAATTATGGAGCTGAAAAGTATGAAAGAGTAAAGGAAAGCATACAGGTTTCCATCAAATATGCTGCACTTATAGCGGCTACCATTTTTGTATTTATCCTGCTGTTTGCCACTCCCATAGTCTCCATCTTTACCACTGATCCCACGGTGATTGCCGAAACTCCAGATGCCTTGCGTTGGGTATTTGCCGCATCGCCCATAATTGCAATCCAGCTAATCGGCGCGGCCTATTTTCAGGCGGCCGGAAAAGCTAAAAAGGCATTGTTTCTGACCTTGAGCAAACAAGGATTTTTCTTAATTCCCTTAGTGCTCATTCTACCGAATTTTTTCGGTATTTTTGGGGTGTGGGTTGCCTTCCCTATTGCTGATGTCGCATCAACAATACTGACTGGTTATTTCCTACGAAAAGAAATGAAAACAAAATTGATTAAAACTGCCGATGGACTATTATAACTATCTAAAATCCCTACACCTCATCTTCGTGATCACCTGGTTTGCAGGTCTTTTTTACATCGTTCGGTTATTTGTTTACCAAATTGAAGCTGCACAGAAACCATCCCCAGAAAAGGAGATATTGCAAAAACAATACAAAATAATGAGCTACCGTTTGTGGTATATCATCACTTGGCCATCAGCGATATTGGCTAGTTTTTTTGCCTTTTGGATGTTGTTTTTTACGGATCTGGGAGCTGCTTGGTTAAAAATGCCGTGGATGCAGGTAAAACTTGGCTTCGTATTTGTGTTGTATTTGTATCACGGCAAATGCCATCAAATATTCAAACAATTGCAGAACAACGAAATAAAATATACGACGAACTTCATGCGTCTGTGGAATGAGGGAGCTACCATAATACTTTTCTCAGTGGTTTTCTTAGTAGTGTTAAAAAATGCCGTAAACTGGATTTATGGCGTTATCGGAATTATCAGTTTTTCGGTTTTGATTATGCTTGGATTTAAATTCTACAAAAAAATTCGAGAAAAAAATCAATCTTAATTATGTTAAAAGGCTTTAAAATATCGATGTTGTCATTGCGAATTCGGATCTTTCTTTCGATGATCGTATTGATAATTGTAGCCTCTGTCCTGCTCGCTTCCATTTCAATCATCCAATTCAAAAACGAAGCAAAAGAGTACCACCAGGAACGGTTAGAACGCAAAGAAAACGCGGTCCGCGAACATATTAACTATGTGCTTTCAACAACTACCTATCCGCTGACAACCGAAAATTTGGATCTGATTTTCAAGGACAAAATTCACGAATTGGCGCACATACATAACATTGAAATAAATATTTACGACTTGGACGGAAAATTATTAAAGTCCTCCAAAGAGTCTTTTTCCGTCGATAAGGTTTCGCCTCCGATTCCCAAATATATTTTAAAACTGGTCCGTTCCTCAATTGAGAAAAGATATGTAGACATCAAGACCATAAATGGTGTTAAAAACAGATCTTCTTTTACACAAATAAAAGACGATAAATTTAAACCTCTGGGTGTTTTGAACTTACCGTACCTGGAAGATGATGGTTTCTATGACAAGGAATTAAACAGTTTTCTGATCCGTTTAGGACAGGTCTATTCCTTTATGCTGATCGTGGCTTTTGCGTTAGCCTATTTTCTCGCCACTTACATAACAAAGTCCCTAAAGACCATTTCTGACCGGTTAAACGAGACCAGTTTGAAGCAAAAAAACAAAAAAATCGTGTTAGAGGCAAGCAGCAAAGAAATCAATTTATTGATCAGCGCCTACAACCGAATGGTGGACCAGCTCGAAATCAGCGCCGTAAAACTAGCGCAAAGCGAAAGAGAAGAGGCTTGGCGCGAAATGGCAAAGCAAGTGGCCCATGAAATTAAAAACCCACTGACCCCAATGCGCCTAACCGTTCAGAGTTTTCAGAGAAAATTTGATCCAAACGATGCGGAGATAAAACAAAAAATGCACGACTACTCCGAAACCTTGATTCAGCAAATAGACACCATGAATTCCGTTGCGTCTGCTTTTTCAAATTTCGCTTCCATGCCTGCCCAACAAAACGAAACCTTAAACGTGGTGGAGGTAGTGGAATTGGCGCTGGATATTTTCAACGAGGAATCGATTGCTTTTGAAAGCGAATCTTCGGAGATTATTTCAAAAATAGACCGTACACAACTCATTCGTATTATCACCAATTTGGTCAAAAACGCCATCCAATCCATTCCGGAACAACAGGAAGATAAAAAAATCCTTGTTAACGTAAAAAAGGAATTGAATAATGTGCTGATCAGCGTTGCCGATAACGGAACGGGAATCAGCCCCGAAGATATTGATCGTATATTCGAATTTAAATTCACCACCAAAAACAGCGGAATGGGTCTGGGTTTGGGTATTATCAAAAACATCATCGAAAATTATAAAGGAACAATTACCTTTGAAACAGAATTTGGAAAAGGAACCCAATTTACGGTTTCACTTCCTATAATCAACTCCTAAATCATCACAATGAGCTACAAAAACATTTTAATCGCAAAAGAAAACAGCATTGCAACCATAACTATAAACCGTCCTACAAAACTTAATGCGCTAAACAAAGAGACCATTCA
>NZ_DATBVQ010000124.1:0-25773 GCF_036515215.1 Flavobacterium sp. | reverse complement strand
AATGACGCACCGTTGGCTTGACCGATGTGTGAACCATTTGGATAAAGTACCCGTGAAATACGGATACGACCAAGCTTTTTTCCCTATTGTTCAGGGAAGTTGCTATAAGGACTTGCGTCAGCAATCAGCGGAATATATCGCAAATTCTAACCAAGTGGGGAACGCCATCGGTGGACTTTCGGTAGGGGAACCTGCGGAGGAAATGTACGCGATGACGGAAATAGTTTGCGAAATATTGCCCGAAGACAAACCCCGTTACCTGATGGGCGTGGGAACTCCGATCAATATTTTGGAAAACATTGCCCTTGGGATCGACATGTTTGACTGTGTGATGCCTACGCGTAACGCCAGAAACGGAATGCTGTTTACCGCAAACGGTACGATCAATATCAAGAACAAGAAATGGGAAGATGATTTTTCGCCAATTGACGAAATGGCCATCACCTATGTGGACACGGAATACACTAAAGCATATTTGCGTCACTTGTTTGCCGCCAATGAATACTTGGGGAAACAAATCGCCACGATTCACAACCTTGGGTTTTATATGTGGTTGGTTCGTGAGGCCAGAAAACATATCTTAGCGGGCGATTTCAGACCTTGGAAAGAAATGATGGTGAAGAATATGAGCCAGAGATTATAAATTAGGTTTTGGGTATTAGGTTTTAGGAACTGGAACCCAACACCCAATACCCAATATGCTAAAAAATATGTTAACAATAATAGATAAATACATCCTGAAAAGATACTTGGCCACTTTTGCGGCTATGTTGTTGATGTTTATACCTATTGGGATTATCATTGACGTATCGGAGAAGGTGAATAAAATGATAGAAAACAAAATTCCGTTATTGGAAATTGCGATTTACTATTATCATTTTACGATCTATTTCGCCAACAACTTGTTTCCGATTTTTCTGTTTTTGTCCATCATTTGGTTTACGTCAAAACTGGCCAACAACACGGAGATTATTGCCGTTTTAGGCTCGGGAATTTCTTTTACGCGCTTTTTGAGACCCTATATTATCGGTGCTTCGATTATTTCGGTTTTCGTATTGTTGATGGGTTTCTGGGTCGTTCCGGCGTCGAGCGAAGGCTTCAACAACTTCAGGTACACCTACCTCAAAGGGGGAGGGAAGGAGCAGATGCGTGGGGACAATACAGACGTTTACAGGCAAATCAATGACAATGAGTTTCTGTATGTCAACAGTTTCAATCCTGTATCTAATGTAGCCTTTAATTTTGCTTTAGAAAAATTCAAGAAGGACCAGCTGGTCTCTAAAATTACCGCCAGCAGAATAAAATGGAATCCCAAAGACAGTACCTATACCATGTATGATTACACGAAAAGGACCATTGGACCACTGGGCGATAAAATTGAGAAAATGCCAGAGAAAAATACCAAGTTCAGTTTTGAGCTCGAAGATTTGACTCCTGTAGTATATATTGCCGAAACGTTGAGTTTGAGTGAACTGTACGATTTTATCGACAAGGAAAAGAAGAGAGGTTCTTCTAATATCAATGTGTATATGGTCGTGTTATATAAGAAATTCAGCGTTCCGGTTTCGGCCTTCATATTGACCATAATAGCCGTTTCTGTCTCTGCGATGAAGAGAAGGGGGGGAATGGGGATGAACCTAACCATAGGAATCGCATTGGCGTTTGCCTATGTATTTTTTGACAAAATATTTGGCGTACTTGCCGAAAAATCAACTTTTTCGCCGCTGATAGCAGTTTGGTTCCCTAATTTCGCTTTCGGAATTTTAGCGATTTTTTTACTACGGAATGCAAAACGATAAATTCAAAAGTTACTTAAATCTCCATCTGATTGTGTTCATATGGGGTTTCACGGCCATATTGGGCGCCTTGATCACCATTACCGCCGATGCGATCGTTTGGTATCGCATGCTACTTGCGGCGGTGTTCCTGTCAGCTTTTATCGCCTTCAATAAAAAATCGTTTCGGATTCCCGCCAGATCGTTTGTCAAACTGATTTTTGTGGGTTTGTTGATTGCCCTACATTGGATTACTTTTTTTCATGCCATTCACGTCTCTAATGTTTCGATAACGCTTTCCATTTTTTCATTGGGTGCTTTTTTTGCATCGCTGCTGGAACCGCTTTTTTACGGTAGAAAAGTATTGTGGTATGAAGTGCTCTTTGGTCTCGTTATCATTGCGGGACTGGGAATGATCATGAAAGTTGAAGTTAGCTACCTGGAGGGAATGTTGTATGCTTTGGTTTCCATTATTCTGGGCGTGTTGTTTACGCTCATGAATGGCAAACTGATCGAAAACCACGACAGTTCAGTGATCTCTTTCTATGAGTTCATTTCTGGGGTTTTCTTTATTTCGATTTATTTTTTATACCAAAACAAATTCTCGACAGATTTCTTTGTTTTGACCTTCAATAACTGGATGCTGATTTTGATTTTGGCTTCTATTTGTACAGCCTATGCGTTTACCGCATCGGTGAAAGTGATGGAGAAATTGAGTCCTTATACGGTGATGCTTACCACTAACTTAGAACCGGTTTACGGGATAATTTTGGCCTATTTCATCATCGGGGGAAAAGAAAAAATGAGCATTTCGTTTTATATTGGAGCCGTAATAATACTGATTACCGTGATCCTGAACGGAATTATCAAACACAAGGACAAAGCGGTCTAATAGTGACCGCCATTAGCTTTTGGATTCAAACAGGCTAAGTAATGGCCCTAAGAATTTTATTTTCAGTAATTTAGCCTTCATAAATGCATTAATTCCGAATTGAATAATGAAAAAAAACAGAAAATTAATAGGGTTTTCACTGTTTGTCATAGTATTGGTTTTCGCGGGAAAATATGTTTATGACATGAATATCAACCACAATTTCGAGACAATTACCGAAGGGAAAGTGTACAAGTCGGGGGTCATTCCGCCAGATGAAATAGAAAGCTATGTCAAGAAATACCATATAAAATCAATTGTTGACTTGCGCATGCCGGGCACAAATGATTTGGTTTTAAACCCGGAGAAACCGGGTGAATTGCAGTCGGAAAAGTCGGCGGTTGCGAAAATAGGAGGCGTGAATTATTTTAGTAATCCTTCCGAGCAAGTGCCTAACGAAAAAAACATTGCCACATTCACTAAGATAATGGACAACAAGGATAACTATCCGGTACTGATACACTGTTACCATGGCACGGGAAGGGCCGAAATGTACTCCGCTTTGTACCGCATTGAATACGAAAAATTCACGAACGAAGAGGCGCGACAAGGCGTTAGAGCTTTGATAAAATTCAGCTCTTTTGATGACGGAACGCCAAAAGGAGAGTACCTGAAAGCATACCAAACAAGAAGTGAATTGGCTACCAAAAAGTAGTGCGTTTTTTAGTAAATTAAGATTTTTCTTGTAGAGTGAATTTAAAGTAGTCAATCACGGTTAGTGATTATAAGAGCAGCCCGTAAAGTATTTGTATAGAATTATTTACCAAATTTAAACTCGGAATCGGTGCCGATTTTCGCAGAAGCTCCGACCATTTTGGAATGTGTTGAGGGAGGGTTTCGCCACTTAATTCAAAAATAAAAGGCTGCAAACGATTTAATATTTTATATTTGCAGCTCGAATAAAAATCAAAAACGCACAAATCCTATGGAATATTTAGATTTTGAGCTTCCTATAAAAGAACTAGAAGATCAGTTAGAAAAGTGTCAAGTGATTGGTCTTGAGTCAGATGTTGATGTGACCAATACATGTAAACAAATCAGCAAGAAACTAATAGAAACCAAAAAAAGCATTTATAAAAACTTGACGGCATGGCAACGTGTACAATTGTCGAGGCATCCAAGCAGACCTTACACCCTAGATCATATTAAAGCGCTTTGCGGAGATACTTTTTTAGAACTTCATGGCGACAGGGGTTTTAAAGATGATAAAGCCATGATAGGTGGTTTAGGTAAAATTGACGGACAATCCTTTATGATTGTCGGACAACAAAAAGGATACAATACTAAAACTCGTCAGTACAGAAACTTTGGGATGGCTAATCCTGAAGGCTATCGTAAAGCATTGCGATTGATGAAAATGGCAGAGAAATTTGGTATTCCAGTTTTAACGCTAATAGATACTCCGGGAGCCTATCCTGGATTGGAAGCGGAAGAGCGCGGACAGGGAGAAGCTATTGCAAGAAATATCTTTGAGATGGTTCGTCTTCAAGTGCCTATTATTACGATTATCGTAGGAGAAGGCGCTTCGGGTGGAGCATTGGGAATAGGTGTGGGAGACCGCGTTTATATGTTGGAAAATACTTGGTATTCGGTGATTTCACCTGAATCATGTTCCTCTATTTTATGGAAAAGCTGGGAGTACAAGGAACAAGCTGCCGAAGCTTTGAAATTAACTTCTGCTGACATGAAAAAGCAAAAATTAATCGATGATATTATACCTGAACCTTTAGGAGGTGCACATTACGATAGAGAGGCTACATACATAACTGTGGAGCAATATATCATGAAAGGATATAATGAATTGAAAGACTTATCAACAAAAGACCTAATCGCCCAGAGGATGGATAAATACAGTAAAATGGGCGAATACAAAGAGTAAAATCTTACAAACACACAACTAATCCGAAGCCTTGCCGTTTCGGATTTTTTTTTGGTTATAAACAAAAAACGCTTACTTATAAACAATTATTTGTAATAAGTCAACAGCAATATTTTTTAATTTTATGTTACTTTCGCTACATGGAAAACTTCAGAAATATAAACCCAATTAAGGTAGATAAAACGACAATTATAAACCTCGAAAAAGGGAAGTTACCACCACAGGTATTAGAACTGGAAGAAGCAGTTCTTGGTGCCATGATGATTGATAAAAAAGGGGTAGATGACGTAATTGACATCTTACAACCGGATGCTTTCTATAAAGATGCGCATAAACATATTTTTGAAGCAATCGTACAGTTGTTCACTGAGACGCAGCCTATTGACTTGTTGACGGTATCGGCGCAATTGAAGAAAAACGCAAAATTAGATTTAGCAGGTGGAGATTTCTACTTGATTCAGCTTACGCAAAAGATTTCCTCATCCGCGCACATTGAATTCCACTCCAGAATTATTCTCCAAAAATTCATTCAGCGAAGTTTGATTCGAATTTCTTCTGAAATAATCGAAGAATCCTATGATGAAACAACGGATGTTTTTGATTTATTGGATAGAGCAGAATCTAAGTTATACGAAGTGACGCAGGGAAATATAAAACGAAGTTCCGAAACGGCGCAGAGTTTGGTATTGCAGGCCAAAAAGCGTATTGAAGAAATTGCTGGTCAGGAAGGATTGAGTGGTGTGGCAACCGGTTTTGAAAAACTGGATAAAATTACCTCAGGATGGCAACCGAGCGATTTAATTATTATAGCGGCAAGACCAGCTATGGGTAAGACCGCATTTGTATTATCGATGGCCAGAAATATGGCAATAGATTACGGGATGCCTGTTGCCTTATTTTCACTGGAGATGGCATCAGTTCAGCTAATCACCCGTTTGATTTCGTCGGAAACAGGTTTGTCATCCGAAAAATTACGTACCGGTAAACTGGAAAAACACGAATGGGAACAATTGAGCACCAAAGTTAAAAACCTGGAAAAAGCGCCATTGTTCATTGACGATACACCTTCGCTATCCATCTTTGATTTAAGGGCCAAAGCAAGACGTTTGGTATCGCAACATGGAATTCGAATTATCATTGTGGATTACTTGCAATTGATGACTGCAGGAGGAAATGGTAAAGGAGGCGGAAATAGAGAACAAGAAATCTCCACAATTTCCCGAAATTTAAAGGCCTTGGCAAAAGAGCTGAACGTTCCCGTTATTGCGCTTTCACAATTGTCGCGTGCCGTTGAGACACGTGGGTCAAGTAAAAGACCTTTGCTTTCTGACCTTCGTGAATCAGGTGCGATTGAGCAAGATGCGGATATTGTATCCTTCCTGTATCGTCCCGAGTATTATAAAATCGACGAGTGGGATGATGATGAGGCTTCACCTACCGCCGGCCAGGCTGAGATTATGATCGCGAAACACCGTAACGGTAGCATCGAAAACGTTCGTTTGAAATTTATTGGACATCTTGGAAAGTTTGATAACCTGGAGGATCATAGCGGTGGTTATGATGATCTGCCCTCTTCAATGAATCAGGATGATAATCCGTTTGTAACAAAAAACCTTCCTTCGGCACATGAAGCATTCGGAAGTAATTTGAATGATGATGATGACGATAGCGATATGCCATTTTAGAAATACCAAAAGCCTATTTAAATAGGCTTTTTTTTGGACCTTTATTTTTTATCATATATTCGAAATATTTATTACCTCTTTCTTAATAATTGTTTTATGTTTTTTTTTAATATGCTGACAGATACGGTTGAAAATATTACTATTAAAATTAGCGGAAATTGGAATAAAATAACGTAGGTGACAAATGTGCTTCTATATATCTTTTTCCAATTATTTATTATGTTTGAATGGTATAGCAGTTTTTCGAAAGATGAGACAATTTTACTTTCTGCGAGGAACTTAGGTATTTAATGGATTTTTCACTTTAAATAATTGTTTTATCCAAGATTACGCCTAAAATAATAAAAAGCGCTGTATTTTATTGTGTTAAAAAAATAAATTATCAGTATTTTAGCAATATTATTATTGCTATAACGAACTAATTTTAAGAACTTAAAAAAATATAATTAATGTCAAAAGAAACCACATCCGAAAAAGGAACATTTACTGTTGGAGGAATGATAAACGCCATTTCTTTAAAAAAAGCTCAAAAATGGGCAAAGCGGTGGGTGAAAATGGAGGGGAACTACAACAAACATCACAAACTCAATGCCTTTTTGATTCCGGCGGTAGATTTAAAAGAGTTATTGGATGAAGGCGGAACTCATGTTAGAGCTTATATTGGGGTTCAAAAGATAAAAGCTTCCGTAAAAGGAGAAAAGCCTACGTATATTGAAAAACTAATGTTTGTAGGGACAAAATTGGATTCTGAAACTGGCGTCTATGTTGATCAAATAAACTTTAGCACGGATATGGAAAGCAATCAAGCCGAAGCTGATGGTATATATGATTTTTCCACGCCATGTCCTCCAGCTGGCGATGCAGAAAGCCCTTTAGATTTTCAATAATGTATTATCCACTAGTAAATATAGGGTATGTAGTTTTATTCATTTGTTTAATTTTATTTATAAAGAGCAACGCTAATCAAGGGAAAGCCTATCTGATTTTTGCATGGTATTTAGGAATGGTTTTCAGTATCCAAATCATTTCCAATATCTTTATGAGATTGCGTATCAATAATTTGTTCTTGTCGCATTTTTATTTTGTTGGACAATTTATCTTTTTGAGTTTCTTTTATTTGAACGTTTTAAAAGAAGAACGGCAAAGAAAATTGGTGAAACTTGGTTTGTTGTTGGGTTTGTCGGCCATAGGAATTCAATATGTCAGTGATCCTGGTGTTTTCTTTAAATTCAATATGTTTGAAATATTTGTAACCTCTTTTTTATTAATTATTTATGCCGTTTTTCATTTTTACAATATGTTGAACGGAAAAAAAGAGTTTTATTACGTTAACATTGGGATTTTGTTTTACTTGTTTGGCAGTACGATATTATTTTTTGTCGGTAATTTGACAACTAAATTAAGCCCTAAAATAAGTTTGTTAACGTGGACTTTAAACGCCATTTTGTTGATCATTTTTTACCTTTTAATAGTGTACGAATGGAATAAAAGTTTTTCAAAAAAAGCAATTCAATAATTAAGATGAAAACAAATCCCATATATGAAAAGGAAATAGTATCGATTATTTTATATACTTCCCTTTTCTTTACTGTTGTGGCAATAGTTTTAATTTTGTTTTTCTACTACTCTCGAAAAAAGATTAGCCAAAAGGAATTAGAGAAAAAAAATTTGGTGATTGAACATCAAAGAGAACAATTACGGGCGGTTATTATTACGCAGGAAGAGGAACGAAAACGCATTGCGCAAGATTTGCATGATGAGATTAGTTCAAAACTTAACATCGTATCTTTAAACAGTCATTTATTGACAACACCAAATTTAGTGGATACGGAAATTTCAGAAATCACAAAAAATATTATTGATCTGGTGGGGAAGGCGTTGGAGAATACCAGAAGGATAGCCCATGATTTGTTGCCTCCAGTTTTCGACCAGTTTGGACTTGATGCCGGTGTTGAAGAATTGTGTTTAGAATTCAATAGCAGTAAAGCGGTTAAAGTTAATTACCAAAACGAAGTGCTGTTTGATAAGACGGATAATGACAGGCATCTGCACGTTTTTAGAATTTTGCAGGAGCTGATGAATAATTCCTTGCGTCATGGCAAAGCCCAAAATATAAGTGTCTTTTTCGAAGATAAGAATGAAAGCACTAGCTGCACATACTCCGATGACGGCCTAGGTTTTGATGTCCATTCCAGCGAAAGCAAGAATGGTCTTGGAATGAAAAACATTGAAAGTAGAATCGAATTATTAAAAGGAGTCATAACATTCGAATCGGGTTTAAATAAAGGAACGCTGGTCGTTTTTAATTTTTAAGGTATGGACAATCACATAAAGATAGTTTTAGTCGACGATGAAATTCTGTTCAGGAAAGGTGTTTTTTTTCTATTGGACAGGGAAAAGAACATCGAAATTATTGCCGAAGCCTCCAATGGGGTCGAGCTGGTCACATTCCTGAATGAAAATGAGAATCATCCTGATATTGTTATAATGGATTTAAAGATGCCCTTGCTGAATGGGGTAGAAGCAACCAAAATATTACACAAGGAATATCCGCAGATAAAAATCATTGCTTTGACCAGCTATGACTCGAGTTCTTTTATTGCCAATATGATTAATGTGGGTGCAGTTTCTTATTTGGTTAAAAACTCCACCCCTCAAGAACTGTTAAAAACGATAAATGAAGTTGCCGTAAAAGGGTTTTATTATAATGAAAAGGTGCTAAAAGTAATTCAACAAACAATTTCATCCTCCAAAAACAGTAAGTCTGCCCTAAATAATAATTATCTCACTAACCGCGAAATAGAAGTGTTACAACTGATATGTGAACAAAAAACAACAGCGGAAATAGGAGAAAAACTTTTTATAAGCCCTCGAACTGTTGAGGGGCATAGAAATAATTTGTTGCTTAAAACAGAATCTAAAAATAGTGCAGGACTAGTGGTATATGCAATTCAGAATGAAATTGCGGTTATTGTATAGCTGGATTCCATTCCTAATTTGCAAATTGTCTATATTTCAGTATTATTGAATTATAAAATTAATTGACAAAATATAAAATGTAAAGATAAGAATAGCTAACAGTAGAACGCCTATTTTTTGTAATAGTCGTAAGTTTTTGGAAGGACTTTTGTTTTCGTCGGGATTCATCATTTATGTTTTTATTTGATTCTATAATTTAAATTTCATCAACAAATTTAGAAATTGTAATCTGTATAGGTATACGTGTTTTTACCTGTTTTGGTTTTCAGGAAATGATTGTCTTATCTTTTTTGTTTTTAAAAGCACTTTTATTTGATTTTGTTCCAGAAAAATGATTCGCTTAAAATTCTGATTTGATGTGTTTAAACACTTTCCTTTCCTATCTTTGATATAAATAATTAAATAATTATGTCAGCTAGAATACTGTGTTTCCTTTTTTTACTCATTGCCATATCAACAAAAGCCTCTTTTATTTTGTTGCCCATGGATGAGAACACGCAACAGAACCATCTGAAAGCGTATGGGATTACATTTTGGTGTTTAGAAAAAAACTACAAAGCCAGTTGGTTACTAAATTATCGCGGCGGCTCATTTTTATTGCCAGATGCCACAGAAATACGGAAAGAATGCCAGATTCGCGGGGTAAGTTTTGAAATCCTAAGCGATAGTGAAGAAACCAGAATTCTGGAAGAAATATCGAGTCCCTCGCAAAATATGGAAACGGTTATCCTGGAAAAGGCGCCAAAAATTGCCGTTTATACCCCAAAAGGAAAGCAGCCGTGGGATGATGCGGTAACCTTGGTTTTAACGTATGCCGAAATTCCATTTACAGCTATTTATGACGAAGAGGTTTTAAGTGACCAGTTAGTGCTTTACGATTGGTTGCATTTGCATCACGAAGATTTTACAGGACAATACGGAAAGTTTTTTGGAGCTTACAGAAATGTTCCCTGGTATATAGAACAAAAAAAGGAAGCGGAAGAACTGGCGGCCAAATTAGGATATGCAAAAGTTTCTCAAGAAAAGGCGGCTGTAGCTAAAAAAATCAGAGATTTTGTAATTGGTGGCGGATTCATGTTTGCCATGTGTTCTGCAACCGATAGTTTTGATATTGCTCTGGCGGCAGACAGAGTTGACATCTGTGAACCGATGTTTGACGGGGATCAGAGCGAAGCCAACTATCAATCGAAGATGAATTACGGGAACTCGTTTGCCTTTAGAAATTTTATTTTGGAGAGACGACCCGAAAAATATGAGTTTTCTGATATTGACATGACCGAGAAAAGAAGAATTCCAATGGAAAAGGATTATTTTACCCTAATGGAGTTTTCGGCAAAATGGGATCCCATTCCTAGTATGTTATGCCAAAACCACACTCAACTGGTAAAAGGTTTTATGGGACAGACCACTTCTTTCGACTCGGGTTTGATAAAATCCAATGTGTTGATTATGGGAAGTTGTGAACTCAATGGGGAAGCGCGCTACATACATGGCGAGAAAGGGAAAGGCATGTTTACTTTTTATGGAGGTCACGACCCTGAGGATTTTCAACATCAGGTAGGCGATAACCCCACGGTTTTAGACTTGCATCCCAATTCTCCGGGCTACCGATTGATATTAAACAATGTTTTATTTCCTGCCGCCAGAAAGAAAAAACAAAAAACTTAGTGATAGAATTTCTGCACAAAACCAATTTGTAATTTATTGAAGAGAATGGATTTTACATCAATTTTACAGGAAATACAACAGGAGTTAGAAACTTTTCCAAGTGTTGGAACAGTTACTTCGACGATACCCGAATTAGCTAAAGTAAACCCAACGAAATTTGGAATACATCTGACAACTATAGGAGGAGAGGATTTCGGCATTGGGGATAGTGATGAGAAATTTTCCATTCAAAGTATTTCCAAGGCATTAACAGTGGCTTTGGCTTTTTCTTTTTTAGACGAAAAAATATGGAAAAGAGTAGGAGTTGAACCCTCGGGAACGGCTTTCAATTCCCTGATACAACTTGAATACGAAAAGGGAATACCAAGAAACCCGTTTATTAATTCAGGGGCAATTGTTATCGCTGACATGCTGGTCAGTTGTCTGAAAAATCCAAAGGATGATTTCCTGGAGTATATTCGGATGATTTCCGGAAGTCCGGCAATCGATTATAATTTGGCCGTGGCCCAATCCGAGAAAGACACACGTTTTAGAAATGCGGCGTTGGCTAATTTTTTGAAGTCTTTCGGCAATATAGATAATGATGTTGATGAAGTATTGGACTTTTATTTTCATCAATGCTCGATCGAAATGACATGCCAAGAACTTGCGCATTCTTTTTTCTTTTTTGCCAACGAGGGAAAAACAAAAGAAGGGAAGCAAATTTTGACCAAAAGTCAAGTGAAGAGACTGAATGCTTTAATGCAAACCTGCGGTTTTTATGACGAGTCTGGCGAATTTACATATAAAGTGGGATTGCCGGGCAAAAGCGGAATCGGTGGTGGCATTGTTGCTTTGTATCCTAAAAACTTTGTGGTTGCTACCTGGTCTCCAAAATTAAACAAGAAAGGGAACTCGGAAATGGGAATGCATGCGTTAGAATTACTGACTACCAAAACGGGAATGTCCGTTTTTTAAAAGACAACGGTTCTTATGAAAATAAAAAAGCTCCCGTCGTAGCGGGAGCTTTTGTGATTCATTTAAATAATGTAAATTAAACGATGCCGTGTTCATTTTCCTTGTCCAAGTATTCCTGCACAATTTCAATCGCATTTGTTACCACATCACTCAAGGCTGTAATAAAGCTTCCTTCTTCGGCACAATTGATGGCATGTCTTATGGCTTCCGTTTCTTTTGGTATAATTTCGTAGGTAACCTTTTTGCCCGAGTTATTTATTCCTTGCAAAATTAAATCGATAATTTCCTCTTCTGTTCTTCCTCTAAGGTATTTTTCTTGTCGAATGATAATGTGGTCGAACATTCTTGCGGCTATGGTAGCACACTCTCTGATGTCTTCATCACGACGATCACCGACACCTGCTATAATCCCTATTTTTTTAGTCGCATCGACACTTTGTAAATATTCTTCAACTCCTTTGTAGCCGGAGGCATTATGTGCGAAATCAATAAGGACTTTGAATTTTTTGAATTCAAAAATATTCATGCGTCCTGGCGTTTGCGCAGCACTCGGAATAAAAGTTTGCAAAGACAAGCTAATGTCTTCCGTTTTGAATCCCCATAAGTAACTGGCTAAAGTCGCGGCCAAAACGTTGGCAATCATAAATTTGGCTTTTCCACCTAATGTTAATGGTACGTGAGTGGCACGTTCGATTCGGATTTTCCACTCCCCTTTTTTGACGGTGATAAATCCATTTTCATAAACGGCAACTGTTTTTCCTTCGGCGCTTAATTTTTTTATAAATGGATTTTCTTCATCTAAACTGAAGTAGGCTACATTACAATTTAAATCGGCGCCCACTTTAATGCAATGCTCGTCATCTGCATTCAAAATGGCCCAACCGTCTTTCTTAATGCTTTTCACGACAGTGGCTTTCACTCTTGCCAAATCATCGAGAGTATGTATGTCGCTCAGTCCCAAATGGTCTTCCTGGATGTTGGTGATAATACCGATGTCACAGATGCTGAAGCCCAATCCGGAACGTAAAATTCCGCCTCTTGCAGTTTCCAAAACGGCAAACTCTACAGTAGGGTCTCTTAATACATATTGTGCACTTTGGGGTCCTGTAGTGTCCCCTTTCTCCATCATGTGATTCTGGATATAGATTCCGTCTGAGGTTGTAAAACCTACTTTATAACCGTTGTTTTTCACGATATGCGCAAGAAGACGGGTAGTGGTCGTTTTTCCGTTTGTACCGGTCACCGCGATTATTGGGATCCGACATGATTTCCCGGGAGGATACAACATATCAATAACAGGTGAGGCTACATTTCTGGGTAAGCCTTCAGAAGGTGCAAGATGCATTCTAAAACCGGGTGCCGCATTTACCTCCAAAATAACACCACCATTTTCTTTCAAGGGTTGCGTTAAATTTTCGGCCATAATGTCCACACCGCAAATGTCCAAGCCAATTACTCTTGAAATTCTTTCAGCCAAAAATATATTTTCAGGATGCATCATATCGGTGACATCTACTGAAGTTCCACCAGTGCTTAAATTAGCGGTAGATTTTAGGAAGACAATTTCGCCTGATTTTGGGATTGTCTCTAAAGTATAGTTTAATTTTTCAAGCAAATCTTCGGTATCGCGATCCACATCAATTTGCGTTAACACATTTTCGTGGCCGTAACCTCTTCTAGGATCCAGATTTTCAGTGGCGATCAATTCCTCGATCGAATTTTTGCCATTTCCTATTACATGGGCAGGAACTCTTTTTGCTGCGGCTACCAGTTTATTGTCGATTACAAGTATTCTAAAATCGAAACCGGTGATGAATTTCTCAACGATGATTCTCCTGCTGTATTCTTTGGCGAAAGCCAAACCGGAAACTGCATCTTCCCAATTGGTAACATTGATGGAGGCACCTTTTCCATGATTTCCATCGAGCGGTTTAAGAACAATAGGATATCCAATTTTATTAATTGTTTCGGCTAAATCCTCTTCACCCACACAGATACTTCCGCTGGCAACGGGAATCGAAGCCATATCGAGCATCTTTTTCGTCAGTTCCTTATTGCAAGCGATATCCACGGCAATACTACTCGTTTTACAAGTGATTGTCGCTTGAAAACGCATTTGATTTATACCATGACCTAATTGAACCAAAGAATTGGTACCCAGTCTGATCCATGGGATGTTTCTCGAGACTGCCTCTTCCACGATACTACCTGTACTTGGTCCCAGTCGAACACGTTCCCTGATTTCTCGCATTTTTTGTAAATCGCTTTCCAAATCGTAGTCGGTTCCGGCGATTAAGGCTTCGGCAATAGCAACGGCAGATTCGGCAGCAAATAACCCGACGTTCTCTTCCGTATAACTGAAAACAACATTATAAGTGCCAAGAGTTTTAGTTTCACGTGTTCTTCCGAATCCGGTATCCATACCGGCCAATGTTTGTATTTCAAGCGCAATGTGCTCAATGACATGCCCCATCCAAGTACCGCGTTCAACTCTGGAGAAAAATCCGCCTCGACAACCTTCGGAACAACGATGTTCTATCATAGTGGGGAACATGGCTTCTATCCGCTCTCCGAATCCTTCGATTTTGTTGGTGGGAAACTGTTCCATTTCTTCCAAATCCAATCTCATTTGGATTAATTTTTTTCTTTGGATACTCCATATGTTTGGACCACGAAGTGCTTGAACTTTTATTATTTTCATAAAAACGGAAAGGTTAATTGCTTTGAATGTTTCTTGCTATTTATTTAGAAATTTTAAAATAAATTACAGTATGCGAGCAATTTAAAGTTTTTAAAATGTGAATCAAAATTTATTGATTTAAATTAACATTTACAATTAAGGATCATTCGAAAAAAAGACTCAACTTCAATAGGTCTTTTTGTCTTTTTAGTTATTTTTGCCAAATGAATATACGAGGGAAACTAATTATTATAGGTGGTGCAGTAGATAAAGGTAGTTTTACTGAAACGGACATAGATAAAAATGCGTCAAGCAATTTAAAATTTTTTGAAACTGGGATTCTAAAAAGGATCATCAGCGAATCAAAACATAAAGAGAATTCACGGATAGAAGTAATTACAACGGCATCAAGTATTCCAAAAGAAATTGGTCCTGAATACGTAAAAGCTTTTGAATATTTGAATGCCATGAACGTTGGCGTTCTCTATATTGAAAAACGAGAAGAAGCTGCAGACGAAAATGTTTTGGTCCGATTAAAAGCGGCAGATATTGTAATTGTGACTGGAGGAGATCAATTGCGTTTGACATCCATTCTTGGAGGAACCCCTTTTCACGACATCTTATTGGATAAGTACCACAATGAAGAATTTGTTTATGCGGGAACTTCTGCTGGAGCGGCGGCAGCTTCGAACAATATGATTTATCAGGGGAGTAGTTCTGAAGCTTTATTGAAGGGTGAAGTGAAAATAACAAGTGGTTTGGGCTTGATTGACGGAGTTGTTATCGATACCCATTTTGTAAGACGCGGAAGAATTGGCCGATTGTTTCAAACCGTTGTCAGTAACCCGAGGGTTCTTGGGATTGGTTTGGGTGAAGATACAGGTTTGTTAATCACCAATAATACCCAAATGGAAGCAATAGGTTCCGGTTTGGTGATTTTAGTTGATGGTCGTGATATCAAGGACACTAATTTGACTCAGGTACAATTAGGTCAGCCCATTTCAATAAATAATTTGGTGGTTCATGTAATGAGTATGAACGACACTTACAATATTGAAACTCATACGATGCAAATTGAAACTTCACATTACATTTAATATAAGATTTAAGATATCGTAAATCAATAATGAAACTAATTATACACGGCGGTTTTTTCTCTGAATCGTCAACCAGTCAAGAGACTAAAATAGCCAAGCAAAATGCTTTGGAACGAATTGTTAAAGATTCTTACCACTTTTTAAAAACGCATTCAGCCGTTGAAACGGTCGTTTATGCGGTTTCACTTCTGGAGGATGATGCATTGTTTAATGCAGGAATTGGTTCCCAAATACAAGCTGATGGAAAGATCAGGATGAGCGCTGCAATTATGGACGGGGAGACCCAAAAATTCAGTGGAGTCATCAACATTGAAGCGGTGCAAAATCCCGTGCAGGTCGCACAAAGGTTAATGCAATATGACGACCGAGTGCTTGGTGGAATCGGGGCGACGAACTTTGCCAGACAAAATGGTTTTGGACCATTTTCAACAGAAATTCCACAACGTAGGAAAGAATATGAAGCCAAATTGAAGTCACTTGGAACCGGAACTGTTGGATGCGTTGCTTTTGATCAAAACGGAAAAATTGCCGTTGCCACGTCGACGGGTGGCAAAGGATTTGAAATACCCGGCAGAATTTCCGATTCGGCTACAGTGGCAGGAAATTATGCGAATGAATTTTGCGGAGTGAGTTTGACCGGAGTGGGCGAAGATATTATGAGTAATGCAACCGCCTCCAAAATTGTAACCCGGGTTACTGATGGATTTTCATTAGAAGTAGCTTTTGCCAAAACTTTCAATGAACTAAAAGCCTATGATGGATTTGCGGGAGCGATAGCAATTGACCACAAAGGGAATGTACATCACTTAGATTCACATCCCAGTATGGTTTTCGCTAGTTTTGACGGGGATAATTTCGAGGTGTTTAACTAGATTAAATCTCATTGTTTCTCCTTGTTTTCTGACGGCTTAATTTCAATTTAAGGAAAATTCAAACCAGATTGGAATATGATCCGATATTTTTCTCGCTTCTTTAAGGGAATTGAAGTTTTTGTAAAAGGAGATTATTCCTGAATTTAGACTCCTTATTTTAGTGGTTTTGTAATACATATTGTCGTACTCGGAGGCAAGACATCTGTTGTTTTTACATTTTTGTTTGAGGGAGGTTTTTTGCCCAGCCAGAACAGATTGATATCCCATTTTTTTTAATGGATTGAAAACGGTATGAGATTGAGGACAATTGAAATCGCCCGCAAAAATCAAATTCAAAGTAGGGTATTCATAAGGTAAATACTTGAAATATTTAATCTCTCGTTCAGGCTGCTTACTTTTGGGTATAGCGTGAAAATTAACTACGGTAAATTGTTTGTTATCATATTGAAAAGTACAATAATACGGCTCCCTTTCAATCTCCATGTGGAATTTTTTTTCAAGCCAAGCGGGGCCTATTTTTTTTAGTTTTTGCGTTTTCCAAATATAGGCATAGCGTTCCTGTTTATAAGGGCTGCCGCTCGTTGGTTTACTTATCACATAATCCCATTTGTCTCCTTTTCGATTGAGTTCATCTGCCAGTTTAGCGACCGCTTGAGTTCCTCCATATCCCGCCACAACTTCCTGAATCGCAATAATGTCGAAATGGCGGACTGTTTCTACCATGAAAGCAATTTCAGCATTGGATTTGGATCTGCCTAAATTTTGAAGATTCCATGAGAGAAGTTTGGTTTGGGAGTAAAAAACGGAACAAAAAAGGAGAAAGAGTATCGAAAGTAAATTTTTCATTTATGGGTTTAAAATAAGGCAGAATAAACCGCAACTTAATGAAATATTTCGGACAACAGCAAAGAAATTCGGTATTTATAAATTATGGATGAGTTCCAAATTTGACTGGGAATTATTGATTAGGGTCCACTTTTAGTTTGTACTCGTATCCTTTGACGTCGGTGGCAATTAATTGGTTTTGACTGATACGTTCTGCGACAATTTCTATACCCTTGGCTTCGGTTCCACTTATCATACCAATCCCAATTTCGCCTTCTATATTTACCGAGCCAAAGACCTTATTTCCATCTTCATCCGTGCCGTGAACTTTATAGTTGTTTTCGTCTTGGCCCAGTTCTTCTTCACTGCTGTCATATTCATACATGTATTCGGCAATAGCTGTTTCATTAGTTTTTTTAGACAATTTTGCGTCAGCTGCAGCCGTGGATTCAAATATAATGTCTGCTGTTTTCTCCAGTTTGTTTTCATTCTTGCAAGATCCTAGTCCAAGCGCTAAACTTAGGAAGATTAATTTTGTGGTATTAATTCTGTTTATCATTGCATTCATTTTTATCAAAAGTAAGTGGAAAGAAATTGGTTTGTTTACGGGAAACCTCATTTGGATAAGAAATATTTTAAGTTTTTCAAATTCCGCTGATACTTGATTAGAAGTCTTTTAATTAAGGAATGTCAGATTCATGGAGAGACAATTATTTATGTAGCTTAGTGTATTTTATTGGAGATCTCTACTTCATTATAGTAAACCTTTTTTCGAACATCATTTACGAAATTGACAGTTTCATTTTTCAATTTTAGCGGAACTGTTTTTTTAATGGATATTCCGTTTTTTAGATTTATCGTAATTTCGAATCGCTTGAAATTGTTCATTTTTGCTATCAAAAACACCATCAATAAAGACAAAATGAATAAACTTAAGCTAGCTTGTAAGTAGAAAATTGTAAAAAGAGTAATAACGGCGGAAAACATAATGAGTAAAAATTCATAATGGGGCTTTATTTTCTTGGCCGTAATGAAGATATCTTTTAATTCAGAAAATAATATTTCGTTTTTTGCACCTGCTTTATAAAATACGTGTAGTCTGTCATTTTCAACAGCTATTTTATCTATTTTTTTATTACTATTCATGGAAAGTGTTGGTAAGTTTATTTTATTGGATGTCAATTTATACGGTGTGTAACGTCCTTTATTTGTTCTTATAGATTTTTATTAGGATATAAGCAACACACGCTGCTCCTATAAACAACATTGTTATTTGGATAAGCAGAAGTAAATCAAAATCGAATACAGATTGCAGTTTCATAGCATGGGTTATTTTGTTCTGCAAACGTAGCTGCAATAATTAGCATTTGTTTACGGGAAACCGCATTAGGAGAAAATAAAAAATGAATTCGGATAATTGTAACACGTGCAAAACTCTAATCAAGGTTGGATACTAATTAGCGCTTGATTTAGAATTGTGTTTATTGATGAATAACGATAGTATTGTAATGCCGCTTTTTCGAGTGGCGATGTAGTGTGGGTATTGCAGAGGAATTTGGACGTGAAATGTTAGGTGTCTATTGGCTCTTATATCGTATTTATTCGCAAGTTGTAGTGAATTACTTTCATTTTAATTTTTGAAAACCTTTTGATTTGTTTTTCGGTTAAAATGGATTTGTCTTTTGCTTTCTTTAGCCGTCCAGCCAACACCTCAGATTTTATTTTCATGTAAGGATATTTGGCCAATGAAATCGTGTTGCCTGTTAAAGACCTGTTATAGTGCTTAATGTATTCTTTTACATAATTGCCGTAATCATCAAGACGTTTGGACCATTTGGCAGTTTTAACTTTATTTTTCACTTCTTCAAGAGGGCTGTATAGTGTGTCGTTATTTTCCATGGCTTATGATATATGTGAAGTTAAATTCGGCACAAACATAAATACATTAAAAACGACTTCCTTACGGGAAACCGTAAAGCGGAAAGAAGATTAATTATCCAAACTCAGAAGATGCGTTTAATGGGATAGCTTTCCTTGAATGAAATGGCCAAATTATACTAAACCTAAGTCTTTCGATATAGCGATCAGATGCACATTATTATTTGCTTTGAAGTAAATTTTAAGTTTATTGATTCGTTTCTCGATACTGCTACTGCCATTTGGTATAATACCTGAGCTCTTAAGCTCCTGAGAAATCTCATCTAGAATAAAACCCTTGGATAATAATTTTAATAAAGTAATATCATATGCCTCAATTTCGAGTAAGGATTTGTCTCTCAAAACATCGGACCATTCGGAGGATAGAATTTTTTCGTCAGCGGAATAGATACTTTCAATGGCTTTCTTAAGTTGCGGGATACTGTTTCTCCCCTTTGAAACATACGCATTAATTCCTAAGTTGTTGAAAAGAGATTTAATTCTGTACGATTTATCTTCAATCGAAAATACAATTGTTTTAATGCCGGGTTGTAATTTTTTTACGGCTTCAATAAGTTCATCACCGCAAGTCAGTTTGTTCTCCCGGTGATCAATTTTGAATGAAAGATCACTAATTAACAGATCGTAAGGAACGTCGTCATGGAGTGCCTTTTTTATTTGCAATAAAGCATCATCACAGTATTTGGCATGATGAATCTCTGTAATGGATAGCTCCGTTAATGCTTGCGCAACAGCGATGCTAATACTATCCAAATCTTCGGCTATTAAAATTTTCTTAAACATGAAGTCGGCTATTATATAGGAAAAGTGATATCTACTTTGAATCCCTTATTGTATTGATTATCAAAAGTAATCGTTCCTTTTATAGCATGAATACGGTTTTCCACATTTTGGAGCCCATTTTTTAAATTTATTTTATCAAAAGGGACTCCAAGCCCGTTATCAGTGTAATTGAGATGCATTTTATTTTCGGTTACGTTGAAAGATAATAAGACCAAACTACTTTTACTGTGCTTTTTCATGTTGACCAGTAGCTCCTGAATAACACGATAGAGCGTTATTTTTTTTGATTTATCTATGATTGACCAGTTGACCGTCTCCATACCGTTTATTATTATATGCGTATTGTCCGTATTAAAAGCAGACATCATTTCTTTTATATTAGGTAGAAAATAAGGTCCTGTTTCGATAACGCTATTTTCCTGCGAAATGTTTCTTGTTCGGGAGTAAATCGTGTCTAGGTTGTTGAGTAACGTTTCTTTATTCTGAGTAGTGGATAAATCTTGTGTTTCTGCGAAGGTCATTGTCTGATAGACGTCGTTCGCCAGTTCATCATGCAGTTTTTTTGCTATTCGAATCTCTGTATTGTAGGAACTTTTTAACTTTTCTCTTTTGTTTTTTGCCGAAAGGTAATAATAGGTGAATAATGCGATGACGAAAGCGATTACGACTATGAAATAGATCAGTAAGTTTTTGTTTTTTTGTTGTTGCAGCTGGATAATTTTTTGCGCTTTTAGCTCTATATTTTCCTGCTTCTCTTTTTTAAAGTCGTATTTAATTTTGGCAAATTGATTTTTAGCCTGTTGTCGGACTTGCCTAATGCTATCATCGATATGAAGATATTGTAAGGAATATTTTTTAGCCAGGTTTCCACTACTGTTTTGTATTAATAACCTTAAACATTCAAGGCGAGAATCTACACTTTTTAACTTTGTTGATTTTTTATATCCTAAAAGAGCATACTTATTAGATAAGTTGGAGTTTTTTGTTTTGTAATATCCTGATAAATTGTAATAGCTTCCAATCAAATTCCAATTATCATTCATTTTTTCTCTTATTTTCAGTGCTTTATTTAGGTAGTAAAGGGCTTGAGGTTGGCCGGACTTAGTATAGGCATCACCTAAATTGCCATTAATATTGGCATATGTTATGGGATTATTGATAGATTCTCTTTTTAAAGTTAAGGGTAATAAAGTTTGTATTGCCCTTTGATAATCCCCTTTTTCAATATAAGCTTTACTGATATTATTCAAAATACCGGATTTAATGTCTTCATCGGTTTTTGAATTTATTGCTTTTTTGAAATAATATATAGCATTATCATTTTCGTGTAGTAGGAAGTAATTATTACCTAGCCCAATATATATGTTAGTTTCTCCATAAGGGTACTTGTTAGGCTGTTCTATAAACGGAAGAGCTTCAATGCTGGTAGTTTCACTTCCGGAATAGTCTCCCCGATTTCTCTGAATTTGTGCTATCCAACTTATAGAGTGAATAATTCTCGAAGTGTCTTTTTGCAGTTCGGCAGCATCTTTGGCTTTGTTGTAGTAATAATAGGAACTGTCAAATTCTTCATTTTGATAATGTTTTTGACCAATTGCTAAGAGATTATTAATCGCCGTAACGTCCTGTTCTGGCCGGGAATTATTTTGCTCGTTTCTCTCGCATGATTGAAAAACAAAAAGCATCGCTAATAAAATGATGTGAATCGAAAATCGCAGTTTTTTTAATACCATATGACGAAAATAGGGTATTAATTCGAGTATTGTTGTAACATGAGATGCTATTTTTGCGAATGGTTTTTTTTTGTTTCGGCAGCTTATTAAAAACAAAAAAACCCCAATCTTTCGATGGGGTTTCTTTATAAGTAAGTAAGCTAAATTGAGTTGATAAAACGTTTATTTTACTTTATTAAGTACAGCTTTGAAAGCTTCAGGGTGGTTCATAGCTAAATCTGCAAGAACTTTACGGTTCAATTCGATGTTATGCTTTTTCACTTTACCCATGAATTGTGAATAAGACATTCCTTCCAATCTAGCTCCAGCGTTGATACGTTGAATCCATAATGCACGGAAATTTCTTTTGTTCACTTTTCTGTCACGGTAAGCGTAGCACATTGCTTTCTCTACCGCATTTTTAGCTACTGTCCAAACGTTTTTACGTCTACCAAAGTATCCTTTGGCTAGCTTCATTATTTTTTTTCTTCTTGCTCTTTTTGCAACTGAATTTACCGATCTTGGCATAATTTTATTGTTTTTTTGTAGCAGGCGTCCCGAATTGAATCAAGAGAACTTAAAGGCCATACTCCAAGGTTATTTTAAATTGTTTTAACCTAAAGAATTGTTATATAATTCTTAATTGTTGTTTGATGCTTTTCATATCTGTTTTGTGAACTAGCGCTGAATGTGTCAAAGCTAATTTACGTTTTTTAGATTTTTTGGTCAAGATGTGACTTTTAAAAGCATGCTTTCTCTTAATCTTTCCAGAACCAGTAACTTTAAATCGTTTCTTGGCGCTAGATTTGGTTTTCATTTTAGGCATTTTTTCCTAGTATTTTAATTTATTCTTACTTACTTATCTTTATAGTCCAAAGTTTGAATGTCTAAAGTCCAAATGTCAATTGCTGACTTTTTACTTTAAGACTTTCCACTTTACAACTTATTTTTTCTTCTTAGGAGCAATGAACATAATCATTCTCTTTCCTTCCAAAACTGGCATTGCTTCCACCTTACCAAATTCCTCCAAGTCCGTAGCCAATCTCAATAGTAAGATTTGCCCTTGGTCTTTATAGATGATTGAACGTCCTTTAAAGAAAACAAAAGCTTTCAATTTAGCACCTTCTTTCAAGAATTTTTCAGCATTCTTTCTCTTAAACTCATAATCATGCTCGTCTGTTTGTGGTCCAAAACGAATCTCTTTAACAGTTACCTGTGTAGATTTTGCCTTTAGGATTTTATCACGTTTCTTTTGTTCGTAAACAAATTTCTTGTAATCCATGATTTTACAAACTGGCGGCTCTGCATTAGGAGAAATCTCAACTAGATCCAATTCAAATTGGTCAGCTAATCTTAGAGCCTCCGAAAGTTTAAAAACTCCAGGCTCAATATTTTCACCTACAAGCCTTACTTCTTGTACCCCACGAATAAGATTGTTTATTCTGTGGGCATCCTTTTTTTCTACGCGAGGTTGATAACCTCTGTTGCTTCTTATTGCTATGACTTTATAATTTAAGTTAAACTGTAAATACTTTTAATGTTTTTCCGATCTCTTCGTTCACCATCGAAGCAAATTCTTCTATAGTAACGCTCACATTACCTTTCCCTTCTTGCCCATGGCGACGGATAGAAATAGTGCCGTTTTTTTCTTCCTCTTCTCCTACAATCAGCATAAACGGGATCTTTTGCATTTCAGCATCCCTAATCTTCTTCCCAATCGTTTCGTTTCGGTTGTCAATCTGGGCGCGAATTTCGTGATTTTCTAGCGAATCTAAAACTTTTTTGGCATATATTTCATATTTCTCGCTCAAAGACAATATTATGGCCTGTTCTGGCATCAGCCAGAGTGGGAAATTTCCTGCTGTGTGTTCCAGTAAGATGGCTATAAAACGTTCCATTGAACCAAAAGGCGCTCTATGGATCATTACGGGTCTATGTAATTCGTTATCAGATCCTTTGTAAGTCAAATCAAAACGTTCCGGCAGGTTATAATCTACCTGAATAGTACCTAATTGCCATTGTCTGCCCAGCGCATCTTTCACCATGAAATCCAATTTTGGGCCATAGAAAGCGGCTTCGCCATATTCAACAACGGTATTCAAACCTTTGTCGGCTGCTGCGTTAATGATAGCATTTTCGGCTTTTTCCCAGTTTTCATCGCTACCAATATATTTATCTCTGTTCTCTTTGTCTCTCAGAGAGATCTGGGCGGTGAAATTTTCAAAACCTAATGAACCAAATACATATAGCACCAAGTCGATTACTTTTTTGAATTCTTCGTCCAGTTGTTCAGGAGTGCAAAAAATGTGTGCATCATCCTGAGTAAACCCACGTACACGTGTCAAGCCGTGCAATTCACCGCTTTGTTCGTATCTGTAAACAGTACCAAATTCAGCATAACGCTTCGGTAAATCTTTGTATGACCAAGGTCGCACGTTATAAATCTCACAGTGATGAGGGCAGTTCATTGGTTTTAACAAAAACTCCTCTCCTTCTGACGGAGTGCTTATAGGCTGAAAGCTATCTGCACCGTATTTGGCATAATGCCCAGAAGTCACATAAAGTTCTTTTTGGCCAATATGCGGTGTAACCACTTGCTCGTAACCAGCTTTTTTCTGTGCTTTCTTCAGGAATTGCTCCAGTCTTTCTCTCAATGCAGCCCCTTTTGGTAGCCATAAAGGTAAGCCTTGACCTACTTTTGCTGAGAAAGCAAACAATTCTAATTCTTTTCCTAGTTTTCTGTGGTCGCGACGTTTCGCTTCCTCAAGTAAAGCCAGGTATTCTGCTAGCTCTTTTTGTTTTGGGAACGAAGTCCCGTATACACGAGTTAACTGTTTGTTTTTTTCGTCGCCACGCCAGTAAGCCCCGGCAACGCTCATGATTTTCATGGCCTTGATAATTCCTGTGTTCGGAATATGACCACCACGACATAAGTCAGTAAATGTATCATGATCGCAAAACGTTATTGTCCCGTCTTCAAGATTGGTAATCATCTCTGTTTTGTAAACATTGTCCTTGTATAGCTCTAACGCATCCGCTTTAGAAACAGGACGTAATTTGAATTCGTGCTTTCCTCTCGAAATCTCAAGAACACGGTCTTCTATTTTTTTAAAATCAGCATCAGTGATCTTCTGGTCTTCAAAATCCACGTCATAATAGAACCCGTTAGAAATTGCAGGCCCAAGTGTTAATTTGATTCCGGGAAACATTTCTTCAAGAACTTGCGCCATGACATGCGAAGTCGAATGCCAGAAAGCTTTCTTGCCATCCGCATCATTCCAGGTGTATAATATAAGACTGCCATCCGTAGTCAAAGGAGTTGTTGTTTCAACTGTCGTACTGTTAAAGGAGGCCGAAATTACATTTCTGGCAAATCCCTCACTAATGCTTTTAGCAACTTCCATAGGAGTTACGCCTGGCGCGAACTCTTTAACTGACCCATCGGGCAAAGTAATCTTAATCATTGTTTGTTAATTTAAGAGTGCAAATATAGTCGATTACAAAAATAGATACAATATATATATAAGGTTTGTTCTATATATAGGTGCAAAAACAAATTGCGGGCATTTAAATGAGTTTTTCCGGGAGCTATTTCCCGCTATTCGCTGCAATCTTATATGCCGAACCCCGGCACATAAGGATTTTCGCTGCTATCGGGGCTAGGGCAGTTGGGTTAAACGTTTATTTTGGCAGGATAAACGATGGTATATAAGGTCAGACCACTTCCGCAAAGTCTCCCTTTCCTTTAGTGAGGTTAGGAGAGAGGGTAAAGTTATCTGTTTAATATGGTATATAAGGTCAAACCACTTCGGTAAAGTCTCCCTTTCCTTCGAAGGGGGGCGGGGAGAGGGTGGAGTATGTCTTCAAAACACACAATTCCAGTAACTTAAAATTAAAGTTAAGAAAACAACAAAAAAAGGTTCTCAGAAAGCTTGAATTACACAATAAAGGTGGTAATTTTGCACCCGCAACAACGCAAACGTTTTTACTTA
>NZ_DATBVQ010000123.1:0-9949 GCF_036515215.1 Flavobacterium sp. | reverse complement strand
GAAATGACATTTACAAGGCGATTATAGGGAAGTAAAAAAAAGTAAAAAAAAATTAATTTTTGCTTGCAGAAATCAAATTTACCCCTATCTTTGCACCGCTTTACAAGTGAAACAAACTTCACCGATAAGCACACAAAAACGTTCATTCAATAGCAGAATAAAATTATACAGTTTCCTTCTTAGCTCAGTTGGTTAGAGCATCTGACTGTTAATCAGAGGGTCCTTGGTTCGAGCCCAAGAGAGGGAGCTTTTTAAAAAGACTTTACAGCAATGTAAGGTCTTTTTTGTTTTTAAGCGGTAGTGAAAGCGCTACTTTATGATAGCAAAAGCATTTTAAAAAAAACACACAAATCCAAACGGTTGTTGACAATAAACTTTTTTAAAAGCGTAACTTTGTCCTTTATCCAGCCCTGTAGTTCAACGGATAGAATGGGAGTTTCCTAAACTTTTGATCTAGGTTCGATTCCTAGCAGGGCTACTCCTTCAAATTATGGCAAAGACCCTCAGAAATGGCGGTCTTTTTTATTTGTCAACTCCTATTTTGGCTGCTTTTATTAAAAAAAACAATCTTTAAAGTTGGTTTCCTTTTCACTATCTTTAATATCACGATTTTTTTAAAACACCATCTCCATGAAGAAAATCACCTCCCTATTCCTTCTTCCCTTTTTTTTAAGCTGCAACTCGCAAGTGAAACCTAATGATGTTCCCCTTCGGGACGAAGTGAAAAATTACACTTTCGAAACAGTGACTTCCGGAATCGCTATACCATGGGGAATGGCCTGGCTGCCGGATGGCTCGATGCTGATAACCGAAAAAAGCGGGATTCTGTACCACCTTAAAAATGGTCAGAAAACCAAAATCAAAAACGTACCTGCAGTTTATGATCATGGTCAAGGGGGTTTGCTTGATATTGTTCTGCATCCCAATTACAACAAAAGTGGTTGGATTTATATCACCTATGCCTCCACGGAAGGCGAGGGCAAAGGAGGCAACACCAAACTTATTCGGGCGAAACTCAAAAATGAAAGCCTAATCCAGATCGAATCCCTGTACAAATGCTCTCCCAACACCACAGCGGGCCAGCATTTTGGGTCCAGAATCGCTTTTGACGATGATGGTCATGTGTATTTCTCTGCTGGGGAACGCGGTGCCCACTTTGTAAATCCGCAGGACATAAGCTGTGACAACGGAAAAATATACCGATTAAATGATGACGGCAGCATCCCAAAAGACAACCCTTTTGTGGGCAAAAAGGGAGCCAAAGAGGCAATTTATTCCTACGGACACCGCAATCCTCAGGGATTGGCAAAACATCCGGTTACCGGAGAAATCTGGGAACACGAACACGGTCCGAAAGGCGGGGACGAAATCAATATCATAAAAAAAGGTGCCAATTATGGCTGGCCGATTGTCACCTACGGAATCGACTATGACAACACCACCATAAGTAAAATACAGGAAAAACCCGGAATTGAAAACCCCATCTATTACTGGACCCCTTCAATCGCCCCCTGTGGAATGGCTTTTGTGACAAGCAACCGCTATCCAGACTGGAAAGGCCATTTGTTGGTTGGCTCCTTAAAATTCCAGTATCTAGAATTACTCAAATTAAAAGGAAAGCAAGTTATAGGCCGACAAAAAATCGCAACTGATATAGGTCGCGTCCGCAATGTGGCACAAGGTCCAGACGGCTATATTTATATAACCGTAGAAGGAAAGGGCATTATCAAAATAGTCCCCAATAAAAGGTAGTTACCTAAAAAACATTCTGCCCGAAGCTTATATGCAAATCGCTATATTTCACCATATGATCCCAATGCTGTTTTATTAAACAATAACAAAGACGGTGACTCAGCAAAAAAGATTGGCTTCTGCGAGATCCACAGATCAAGTCTCGAGAACTACAAAAAAATGACATCGCTTAATAATCCAATTCTTATAGAATTTTTCCATTCCGGAAATGACCCATATGAATCCGTGAATTATATAAATTCTAAGCCCAAGATCGTTGATTATAATTGCCCTTGGGTCTTAAAATTATCTACATTTGCACTATTAATCACCTAGATTCATTTTATGAAAAAGACCGCAATTACCTTCCTTATTATTACCCAATTATTTCTTGTTTACAGTTGCAATCAAGGTAAAGCTGCCGATGAAGTAAACGCAAATGAAAAAATTGTAGAAGCAAAAATAGATTCCGTAAAGAAAAAGAAAGTTTCTACAATCGACACAGTCGATTACGACAAAAGAATGCTGGCTTTAAGCAATAATGACACAACCGGAAGGTGGCCTGTAAAAACGCCTTATCCTTTGGCTGGCGCGCTACTGCCATACAACAGAATCATCGCCTTTTACGGAAATTTATATTCAACAAGAATGGGGATACTGGGAGAAATCCCAAGAGATCAAATGATAAAAAAATTGCAAGGCGAAGTAGCCAAATGGGCGGCAGCTGATCCTACGGTCAAAACGATTCCGGCATTTCATTACATAGCCGTTACAGCACAAGGAGCTCCCGGAAAAGACAACATGCATCGCATGCGCATGCCATTCAAACAAATAGACACCGTTCTTAAATGGGCAAAACCCATTGATGCTTTGGTGTTTTTAGATATTCAAGTGGGACACAGTACCGTGAAGGCAGAAGTAAGCGAACTGGTAAAACACCTTAGTTTACCCAATGTCCATCTAGGAATTGACCCTGAGTTTTCAATGAAAAACGGAGAGCGTCCAGGTTCTAAAATTGGGCATTTTACGGCCGCGGATATTAATGATGCAATTGACATCTTGGCTAATATTGTGCGCAAAAATAAATTGACTCCAAAAGTACTTGTGGTACATCGTTTTACGCAAGGAATGGTGAAAAATTATAAAGAAATTAAAACCGTTCCCGAAGTTCAAGTGGTTATGGATATGGATGGCTTTGGCAGCAAAGTACTAAAGAGATCCACTTACCTGACTTATATCTACAGGGAACCGGTACAATTCACCGGGTTTAAATTGTTTTACAAAAATGACAACTGGAACAATTGGCAAATTTACACTCCGGAAGAATTGCTAAAATTCACGCCAAAACCAAGCTACATTCAATTTCAATAAATACAGTACAATGAAAAATTATTTTGCCTGTCTGATTTTTGGACTTGTCCTTTTGGAAGGCTGCCAATCAAAAGCAGAGGAAACTAACAAAGATGCTCCGCAGAAGACAACTGTTGTAAATGCCGTTGAAAATAAAGTGGAATCACCAAAAGTGACCAATGATGCGGCCACCCTTCTTTCAAAAAAAGAAGTGCCTATTTTGTGCTACCACAACATTAAGAATTTTGATGCCAATGCCGGTCCCATGACCAAAGTCTATTCGGTAAAACCAGCGAACTTTGCCGAACAAATGAAAGCCTTGTCAGAAGCAGGTTACCATACTATTTTACCTGCCCAATTGTACGACTATCTTGTGCATGACGGGCCGTTACCTGAAAAACCGATCATGATTACCTTTGACGATACGCGCGGTGAACAATACAGCATTGGAGCTGCCGAAATGAACAAATACGGTTTCAAAGGCGTGTTTTTTGTCATGACTGTTTCCATTAATCGCCCCAACTATTTGACAAAGGAACAAATCAAACAATTATCAGACAACGGTAATGTCATCGCAGCGCATACTTGGGATCATCACATGGTCACAAAATACTCAGGCGACGATTGGAATACCCAATTGGTGAAACCGAAGGAAAAACTGGAGGAAATCACAGCTACGCCTATAACCTATTTTGCTTATCCTTTTGGTTTATGGAATAAAGCAGCTATCCCTGAGGTAAAAAAGAGTGGCTACCAAATGGCGTTTATCCTTTCGACCAAAAGAGATTCAATCGACCCACTGTACACGATCAGAAGGATGATTGTTTCCGGTACTTGGAATACGGAAGGCATGATGAAATCTACGGAAGCTACCTTTGAAAAATAAGCCGCGATGATGCATTTGCCGTCATTCTTCTAAATAGCTTACTTTCACCATTAGAAATAAAAATCCGCAACAGCTGTCTCATTGACAATCGTTGCGGGTTTTTCTTTGGAACAAAAGATTGACTTGAAGGCCATTCCCTATTTTCAAAATCGGCATGTTGGCAAACGGCAGCAAAGCGAACCGCATAAAAAAACAGCCTTGTTTTATCCCGCAGGACAAAACAAGGCTGTTGCTTGATGAATCAAAATGGTCGTTCCTATTTATTGGTCAGCCAACCTTGTGGATTTGTGTAGGTAGTGTTTTGCAAAAGTAAAAACTTGATTACCGTCTTACCGGTATCACCGTTAGTTCTTACCCTTCCCAAAGTCTGTTTTATGCTTATTTTATCTCCTTTGCTTACAGATACGGAACTTAAGTTTTGATAGATCGTGAAATAATCCCCGTGTTGTATCATTACGGCTCTGTTGACCGGCGATAATACCATGACACTTGCCACTTCTCCTCCAAAAACGGCTCTCGCTGTTGCGCCTTCATTAGTTGTAATTTCAACTCCACTATTATTTATTACTAAAGTATTGTATATGGGATGAGCCTGGCTACCATAACCTAGTGAAATAAATCCTTTCTCTACCGGCCAAGGCAGACTACCTCTATTTGCCCTAAAATTATCAGCTATCAATTTTGCCTCAGGGGTCAATTCGATTCTTGATGACGAGACTGACTCTTTTGCGGCGGAAGCGGCCACTTCCTTAGGACTTGCTTTAGAATTGTTTGCCAGGGCTCTAGCTTTAGCTTTCTCCAAGGCCGCTTTTCTGTTTGCTTCAGCAATGGCCTCACGAATCAAGCGGTCAATCTGTTTGTCGATTGTTTTTGATTCCCTTTGCTTTTTCCTGATGTCAGATACAATTCTGTTTTTGTCCTTTTTAATAGAGTTTACCAGTTTTTCCTGTTCTTGTTTTTCTTTTACCAAGCCAACTTTCTCCTTTACATTTTCAGCAATTAATTTTTGCTTGACAATTTTTTGAGCATTTAATTTGTTGTTGTAATTGACAAGTTCAACAGATTTCGATTTTATTTCTTCTCCCTGATTTTTTCTGAAACTGGTGTATTGCTTTAAATATTGCGCTCTTTTATAGGCCTGCAAAAAATTGTCTGATGACAATATAAACATCGCCCGACTTTGTTCTGAACGGCTTTTATAGGATTTCACAATCATCTTTGCGTAGTCCTCCTTAAGAACAGCCAGCTCTTTGTTAAGCTTGTTGATTTTCATCTGATTAATATACATGTCATTGGCTAAATATTTAGCTTGCTTTTCGGTAGTGTTAATCAAGATTTCTTTCAGCCTTATCTTGTTTTTTTGAATCGTATAGACATTCATAGCCGACTTTTCTTTCGACTTAACATTTTTCAACATCTTTTCATTCTCCCTAATCTCTTTTTGAATCTCAGCTTTACGCTGTTCTAATTTTTCTTGTTGGGAAGACTGACTCCAAAGAACAGAAGTCATGCATATAAATAGTAGGCTTACGAGAAATTTTGGCATCTTAAAAATATATTTGTGCAAATTTACTTAATTATAACTCTATTGTAACCATTTGGAACACTATATGGAAAAGAAAGTTCTTCATTGAAGGTTATGGTATCATATTCCAAATTAATTTCAGATTTTCCTTTCTTCTGGAAGGTATTAATAACAACTGTGGCCGGCAAAATTGCTTCTTTGTATTCTTTAATGTAAGTGTAGGCAATCTGGATCATTCTTTCTTCGGTCGTTTGTGTGATTTCTTGTCTGTTGATACTGAAATCGTCGGCGTTTACATAGAATGTCTTTTTTGTGTCATCATTTGCCATATCGTCAAGACGGTACAACTGTTCGACCAATGACTCGCTGTATTTCCCTTTCTTCAAATCGTCCAAAGCTTCACCCAACAGCATGTTTTGGATTTTATAGAAATCCAAATCAGTACCAAGCCATTGGCTCAGTGCACTAAAATCGCCTTCAAAGTAGGTTCCTTTTATTTTTTCGTAGTAACTCACCGAAGTTGGTGTTATCGATGCTTTTGCCATTGTTATCCCCAGAAAGCGAATACTCACCAATATTTGTTCGTCTTTCTTAATCTTTATTTCTGCGGTTACGTTCTGGGATTGTCTGTCGTCAGAATATTTTGCGTTTGCCTTAATATATAATGTCGAGAAATCACTCTTGTTGTCGTAATGGCTCGCTATTATGTTCTTTGCTTTCATGTAAGTGACCGGGGTTGTAGCACCTGCCACAACGGCTTTGGACTTGCAAGAGACCATGAAAACCACCACTAATACTGCTAAAAATTTATTCATTGAATTTTATTTTTTTAATAATTGATTCGCTTTTGAGAAGTAGAAATCCTTTTTCTTTGCATCTCCCAAACCACTATAAGCTTCGCCAAGTTGAATGTTGAAATTGGTTTCCAATTCAAGGTCGTCAACCAGATAATCCAATCCCATTTCCAACATTTCTTTTGCCTTTTTAAATTGCGCCGATTGATTGGCCCCCAAACCGGCATAGTAATAAAACTGCGGTTGTGTAGGGTAAACATCAACCATTTCGCTAGCGTTTTTAGTCAGCTTTTCAAACTGTTTGGTCTCGACGTATGCCTGAAGCAAAAGTAAGGTGTTCTCGATATCTACATCCGAACCCTTTTTATTTGCCAGCTCATAATACCTGACTGCCGCATCCCATTGTTTCTTGCCCTGATAAAATTTTCCTATTTCCTTTGCCACATTTACGTCCGGGTCATTGTCAAAATAGCCGATGGCTTTTTCTAAATCAGGCGTGAATTGCGGATTTACATTCACGAAAATCAGAAACTCATTTAGAATCCGGTGTCTTATTTTCGAATCTATTTTGGCGCTGGCCAAAGCCATGTTCATCGCTTTAACGGCCTTCTCCCCGTCCTTGTTCACCAAATGGGTTTTGAACAAACTCACTTGGGCCCACTCCGATGTTGGGATTGCCAGTTCCAATTTACGTGCCGTTTCTAGCACTTTCTCCGTTTCGTTATTCTTGGAATACAAAAAAATCAGCGAAATGTAATTGGACTCCTCTTTTGGGTTGGTCTCAATTTGTGCAATTAAATTCGCTATTTCTGTATTCTGGTATTTCCCTTGGGATAAGATCTGCATTTTGTAGGCTTCTCTCCTGTCCGATTTTCCTGAAGTTTCATTGAGCTCGTTGATGAGCGCCAATGCTTTATCGAATTGATTCGTACTCATGTAAAGCGACGTCAAATCTTCTTTGAATTTATCATCAAAGGGTATTAATTTATTGATAACATATATCGCGCCATTAAAGTCCTTGGTTGCATAATTCACATCATACATACCAACCCAAAACCATTTGTTAGTGGGGTCAATCTGTGTTGCATGTTCGAATGAAGTGTAGGCATTTTTATAGTCCTTTAATGCCAAATAGTTTTTCCCCAATTCAAAATGAATCGTCGCGTTTTCAGGTTCTAATTTTAAACATTGGTCTAAAGCGACAATCGCCTTATCATAGTTTTCGATGCCTTTTTGCTTCAATGACTCAAAGAAATAATCCTGGAATTTATCTACCTCCTGCTTAATTTCTTCGGGTTCCGTTTGCGCCAATAGCGATGCAGAATTGCCTAGCAAAACAAGGAATAGAATTAATAAACGTGATTTTTTCATTGAGTCCTTTATCATAGAAACGCAACAATTTAAAACTTGTTATGCTTTATTATGTTTTTAACAATTTGTGCTAAAAAACTTATTCTAATACCGAGTAATCCCCTATACTTACACTCGTAAAGTCACCTTTAAAAGTGACATGATTCCCTATCATCGCATTGTCTAAATTTGCATTGGATATGTGCACATGCGATTGAATCAAGCTATTTTTAATGGTACCACCAAGTACATGACATCCTTTTCCCAAAGACACATTAGGTCCAACAGTCGTATTTATCAAGGCAACATCTTCGCCAATGTAACAAGGTGGGATAATGGTTGAATTTTCTAATCTGACCGTTCTGTGCACTAATTCAATGCCGTCCTTGTGAAGAAACCCAAGCATTCTTGAATTGGTTTCCACGGTCACATTCTTGTTCCCACAGTCCATCCATTCATCAACGCTACCCGTTTTAAAAACTTTACCGTTGGCCATCATAGCCTTGATCCCGTCATTAATCTGGTACTCGCCACCGTTTTGAATGTTGTTGTCCAAAACAGCTTGCAACTCTTTTTTCAAATCGCCCACTTCCTTGAAGTAGTATATCCCGATAACCGCCAAATCACTCACAAATTCAGTCGGTTTCTCAACCAGTTCCGTGATTTCGTTATTTTCATTCATTTTAACCACTCCAAAAGCTTCCGGTTCGTCCACTTGTTTTACCCATATTACAGCATCGGCCGCAGGATCTAAATCGAAATCGGCTCTGATAAGGGTGTCAGCATAAGCAATCACAGCAGGTCCTGACAAGGATTCCTTGGCACACATAATCGCATGGCCAGTCCCCAAAGGCAAATCTTGACGGTAAATAGATGCTTTTGCACCTAAACCTTCAGCTAATTCCTCCAAGCTTTTTACCACATCATCTCCAAAAAAAGCTTCATCTCCTAGGATAAAAGCAATCTCTTCGATAGGCTCCTTCAATATCTTGGCGATATCCTCCACTAATCGGTGGACGATAGGTTTTCCAGCAACTGGAATTAACGGTTTAGGAACGGTTAATGAATGTGGGCGAAGACGTGAACCACGTCCAGCCATTGGCACTATTATTTTCATGTTGTTTTTATATTGAAAGATTAATGATTGAAAAATTAAATGACTCTCTTCGAATTTTCAAATATTTCAATCTTTAAATTATTAAATTTATTTCACTCCCGTACTACCGAAACCGCCTTCACCTCTTGAGGTCTCGGACAATTCCTGTACTTCAATCCAGTCCGCGCGTTCGTGTTTTGCGATAATGAGTTGGGCGATTCGTTCCCCGTTTTGGATGACGAAAGCTTTATCGGATAAATTTACTAAAATTACCCCAATTTCACCGCGATAATCGGCATCGACTGTTCCTGGGCTGTTTAGCACGGTAATCCCGTTTTTGAAAGCCAGTCCGCTCCTTGGTCGCACTTGTGCCTCGTACCCTATCGGCAACTCGATGAAAAGACCCGTTTTAACGACCGTTCTCCCTAAAGGTTCTAATGTTATTGGTTCGGTTAGATTTGCCCTTAAATCCATTCCTGCCGAGGCAATCGTTTCGTAGTTAGGCAAGGCGTGTTGCGATCTATTGATGATGTTTATTGTCATGTTTTCTGTTTTAAGTTCGGGTTTTTAGCCGTGATGGGAGCGGAAAGCCATTTGAAATAAAATTGATTTTTTTCTTGGGCAGAAAGAGCGACCTCAGGGAGCTCCTTTATGGTCTTTGAAAAAACAATTTTATGAAAATGTTTGAAGCGCACAGCGCGAATGGCTCCCTATTATTATTAAGCTTTTGACCCTTTTATGATTTTGATTAATGTTTCTTTTTCGTGATAATAAATGAAATATAGGAATGCCATTAGCAATGAAATCCCAACAAAATAGTTTTCCCTGAACCCATAAAAAGAAACGGCCGAGAAGAATATCGACAGGGAGAGATAGCCTCCTATTTTTTTCAGATCGTACGGAATGGGATAGTATTTATTGCCGAGATAAAACGAAATAATCATCATGCTACCGTAAGCCGCAATAGTCGCTATGGCCGAGCCGTAATAACTCATCGTTGGAATTAGCAAAAAGTTAAGCACCAAGGTTACTATCGCTCCCACAATCGAAATGTAAGCGCCATAGTATGTTTTGTCGATCAATTTGTACCAGACTGACAAATTCGTATAAATCCCTAGGAAGAAGTTAGCCAGAATAATCAAAGGCACCACTTTCATCGCCACCCAGTAAGAGCTGTCGCGAATCATCAGGAGTTTGAACAAATCGGCAAAAACGAT
>NZ_DATBVQ010000122.1:0-52649 GCF_036515215.1 Flavobacterium sp. | reverse complement strand
CAATTTCTTACCCAAAAATGAAAGCGACAATTTACCTGACCTATAAGCCGGTCAACAACAATATCAATTTTTTGTTGAAGGATGCCCAGAAATTAACCTATGAGCACGTAATAAAAGCCGATGACATATTGGAACAACCCTATTTGAATCCGACTAAAAAAGTATATGGTATGTTTTATCGGGTAGACGGAAATGCCGCCACGAATTCGCAATTTTACGTGACGGATAGCACCAAGCATTTTGTTACCGGCTCCGTTTATTTCTACGCAAAACCCAATTTTGATTCCATAATGCCTGCGGCCAGTTATGTTAGAAACGACATGCAACGGTTGATGGAAACCCTAAAGTGGAAATGAGAACACATAAAAAAAAGCATCTACCGCGGCAGATGCTTTTTTTTATAGGACACGTTGTTCGTTATGACTTCATGTTCGATACTTTGTAAGTTTTCCCGTCTCCAGTAGCTTGCACCACTTTTGTTAGCGTTTTAGGGCTTTGAACGGTTTTGTCATAAGTTACAGTGGCCAGTTTATTGTCAAAATCGACTGTTGCTGTTTGAACACCGTCAAGGGCCGATAATTCTTCCTGTATTGTTTTTGCACATCCAATAGCACAAGTCATTCCTTCTACTGAAAAATTGGCTGTTTGCAAGTTTTCGGCAGCGATTGGTTTTTTTGCTTGTGGGACGACTTTTTCTGCAACGGCAATTTCTTTTGTGATTTCTTCAGCGTTTTTTTTGCAACTTACCAACAAAAGAGCAGCAAGTGAAAGTGTAGCAATTGACTTTGTAATTATCATTATCGTTTGATTTTAAGTGGTTTGCCAAGTTTTAAAATTCATTGCAAAATTAATAAAAAAAGGGCCTTTAATTCATAAAATTATTAGAATTTTGGGGCAAAATGGCGCTTATGGAATCGAAACAATTGAAATGGGTTTACTTAATGACCCTCGCCCTAGTGTGGGGGAGTTCATTTATACTGATTAAAAAAGGGTTAGTTGGCTTGTCTGCTTTGCAAGTAGGTTCCTTGCGAATTATATTTGCAGCTATTTTTTTATTGTTGATTGGTTTCAAAAGTTTGCCCAAGATACCAAAGGGAAAATGGAAATATATCGCGATGACCTCCATGTTTGGGACTTTTGTGCCAGCTTTTCTTTTCGCATTGGCCCAGACTGAAATTGACAGTTCGGTTAGTTCCATATTGAATTCTTTAACGCCATTGAACACTTTGGTATTGGGGTTCTTAGTTTTTGGCATTAACTTTCAGAGACGGCAGGTTTGGGGCGTTTTTATTGGTCTTGTGGGAAGTTTGCTTTTGGTCTTTAATGGTGCGATGAATCATCCCGATCAGAACTATTATTATGCCATTTTAGTAATTATTGCATCCATTTGTTATGCCATAAACGTTAATTTGATAAAAAGGTTTCTGTCAGACTTAAGTCCGTTGAGTATTACCACGGGGAACTTCGCTGTTTTGGTTGTGCCGGCATCCTTAATTCTATTTTTCACCGGCTTTTCTGAAATGATTCACATAGAAAGTGTACAACATGCCGTTTTGTTTATTGTAATATTGGGAGTGCTAGGAACAGGAATCGCAAATATTTTATTCTTTAAATTGATACAAATTTCTTCGCCCGTTTTTGCGACTTCAGTAACATATCTGATCCCGGTTGTGGCTTTCTTTTGGGGATTGCTGGACAATGAAATGCTTACTCCCATCCAGTTTTTCGGTGCATTCATTATTTTGATTGGCGTTTATTTGTCTGCCAAAAAGTAGTATTCAGTTGCGAAGATTTAGTTTTGTAAAACAGGTCCAAAACAGAGTTAAACCTTATCAAATAACAGAGGCCGTCTTTTTTGGACGGTCTCTGTTATTTTTAAAAAAAATATAACTGTTTTATTTGTAAACGGGCTTTTCTACGGGATTTCCGTAATCGTCAAAATAAAACATGGGTATGTGAAGTTTTTCCAAGCCTGGGATAACTTCCGACCCTTTAGCAGCAATTATTATCCGGGTGTTATCAATCAGAAAGTACTTATTGGCTGCACCAATAATGTCATCTGCGGTCACGGCATTGATGGTTTTGATATAATTTTCGTAAAAGTCCTTAGGCAGATCTTCCGTCTCTATGTTTAAGGCATATCGGGCAACTGACTGCGGTTTTTCTACCTGCATCACAAATCGGCCAATATAGCCAGCTTTCACGTTGTTTAGCACTTCGTCGGAAACCTTTTCTGTTCTTATTTTTTTTATCTCTTTGACGAATTCGACAACCGCACTGTCGGTTGCAGAAGTCCTGATAGATGATGCCGATTTTAATTTGGAAACATATTTTCCTGCTCCTATGATTGCGTTGGCTCCGTAGGTCCAACCGTGTTCTTCCCTTAAATTCATATTCAAGTAACTGTTGAAGTCGCCTCCTAATATATAAGTGGCAATTACGGCGGGGAAGAAATCCTTATCCCCCATTTTTAATTCAATGGTGTTCACCAAAGAAATTTCGGATTGGACTGCATTTGGCACATCCACAAAATTGATCTGGGTGAAGGGAACGTTTTGCGGCGCGGTGTAAATCAGTTTTGGCGTGGCTCTCTTTTTCCAAGAACCAAAAAGTTTCTCGACAATTGGCTTAACTTCCTTGTATTTCACGTCTCCGATTATCACTAAATAGGCATTTTCAGGAACGAAATAGGTTTCATAGTTAGCAACGACGTCGGCAAGAGTCACATTCCCCAGCGTTTCCTCGGTCATGTATTCACCGGACGGGTGACTCGCTCCAAAAGCTAAGGCATCAACGACTCTGTTGGAAATGGCTGGAACGCTCTTTTCTTGGGCAATCAATCCTTCCAATAGCTTTGCTTTTTCCTTGTCAAATTCTTCTTGAGTGAAATTAGGATAAAGTGCACCAAAGGACATCAGTTCTAATATACGCCCTGAATATTTAGAAAGAGAACTGGCGTATGTGCCATGTGAATTAAAAGCCATATTGGCACCCAAAAAATCTACTTCTTCATTAAAATCATCTTTGGTGATTTTGGTGTTTCCGCTTCCTATTAGATTGCTTCCTAACTCATCTACCCCTTTTTTATTTCCCTCTGCAAATGGGGGATTGTCTAAAGTTAGGTTGTAGGTCACTCTGGGTAATTTGTGGTTTTCTACAACCATCACTTTTAGGCCGTTTGCCAAAAAGAATGTTTGTGGTTTTTTTAGATTTACAACTGGTGCTTTCCCGGCTCTTGGTTGCGGTCGATCTTGTGCTTGCATAATTCCTGTTATGAATAATAGGATTAGTATAATTGTTGTTTTTCTCATTGTTATCTTAGTTCTGGGCTGTTTCTGTGGCGGGAACGTAATTCAATAATAATCGTTGATTCGGATTTAGGTATTTTTTTGCCACTTCTCTAATTTCTTCTCGCGTAATGGAATGGTAAAGACCAATTTCTGTATTTATCAAATTGATGTCTCCGTAAAGCAGATAATACTTCGCCAAATTTTCGGCGATTCCCTCGACATTCGAATTGTTGTTCACGTATTGTGTTTCAAACTGGTTTAGCAATTTCTGATAATCTTTTTCGGAAATCAGGTCAGTTTGGATTTTCACGATTTCTTCGTCTATTTCTTTTAGCAAATCTTCCGAAGTGTGTGTTCCCATCGGTAAACCATAGAGAATGTACATGCCATAGTCTTCTTGGCTAAAGCCAACCGCGCCAATTTGCAATGCTATTTTCTTTTCGTCCACCACTTTTTTGTACAGTTTTGAGCTTTTACCATCGCTTAAATAGGATGAAATAAAATCCAGAACACGAGCCTCTCTTGTTTTCATCGAAGGTGTTCTGTATGATGCCACCAGCATAGGAATCTGAATGTTTGGATCGTGGTAAGTCGCTTTCAAGGTTTGTGTGATCGGTTCTTCAATGAATGTTTGTTTTTTGATTTTTTCGCCTTTTTCTATTGGACCAAAGTATTTTTCAATCCATTCTTTGGTAACGGCTTTTTCAAAATCGCCCGCCACCACCAATACGGCATTATTGGGAATATAGAATTTTTTGTTAAATGCTTGGAAATCTTCCAAAGTGGCAGTGTCTAGGTGTTCCATCGACCCAATTGTGGACCATCTGTAGGGATGGTTTTTGAACATGTTTTCTTTTACGACGTTTATGATTTTGCCGTAAGGGCGATTATCGTAGCGAGAACTCTTTTCTTCCTTTATGACTCTGTTTTGCGTGTCTACGCCAATTTGATTGATAATTGGGTGCATCAGTCTTTCGGATTCCATCCAAAGTGCCAATTCGAGATTGTTAGAGGGGAATACTTCGTAATAATACGTTCTGTCATCCGAAGTGTTGGCGTTGTTTGTCCCTCCATTTGAAGTCACTATTTTGAACCATTCCCCGCGTTTGATGTTTTCTGTTCCTTCAAAAAGTAAGTGTTCAAAAAAATGGGCGAATCCCGTTTTCTCTGGGTTTTCGTCTTTTGAGCCAACATGGTACATCACCGAGGTTATGACAACTGGGGCTGTGGGATCATGATGCAAAATAACATGCATGCCATTATCGAGATTGTATTCTTCGAAAGCTATTTTTTGGGCTGTGGCCACTCCTCCAAGTAAAAGCGCAGAACTTATTGCCATTATTGATTTTTTCATATTGGATTAATAGAAATGTATTTACAATAGGTGTAAAAACGGAAATTATTGTTACTTCAAAAATACCTTTTTTTAATGATGAATATCCAAAAGGGACATTTTATTAGCGAAATGGATGTAATTATCTGCGGATAAAGCCTTGAAAACAGGGTAATAAGCAAAGAATATATTTTTTGTTTTTCAAGTAATTGGATAGTAAAAATTAAATTGTATATTTGCAACCTTAAAAATCAATAAATCAATTCGGTATGTATGCAATCGTAGAGATAGCAGGGCAACAATTTAAAGTAAGCAAAGACTTAAAGGTTTATGTTCATCGTTTGACTAATGAAGAAGGTTCAAAAGTTTCTTTTGACAAAGTTCTTTTATTAGATGACAATGGATCTATCACTTTAGGCGCCCCAGCTATAGAAGGTGCTTCAGTAGAAGCTAAAGTGTTACAACACTTAAAAGGAGATAAAGTTATCGTTTTCAAAAAGAAAAGAAGAAAAGGATACAAAAAGAGAAACGGTCACAGACAATATCTTACTCAAATTGTAATTGAAGGTATTACTGCAACAGCAGCTCCTAAAAAAGCAGCTCCTAAGAAAGCAGCGGTTGAAGCAACTACAGAAGAAGCGGAAGCTCCTAAAGTAAAAAAAGCTCCAAAAGCAAAAGTTGCTAAAAAGGACGATACTAAAGAATAATAACAATATTAAAACTAATACGTCATGGCTCACAAGAAAGGTGTCGGTAGTTCCAAGAATGGTAGAGAATCAGAATCAAAACGTTTAGGCGTTAAGATTTTTGGAGGACAAGCTGCTATTGCAGGGAACATCATCGTAAGACAAAGAGGTTCAAAACACAATCCAGGTGAAAATGTTTACATCAGTAAAGATCACACACTACACGCAAGAGTAGATGGACTTGTACATTTCCAAAAGAAAAGAGATAACAAATCATACGTTTCTATACTTCCATTCGAAGTTGAAGCATAATTGATTTCTCAATTTATTATAAAACCCGTTTTGAAAGAAACGGGTTTTTTTGTGGTCTTTCCTCTCCCTAGCCCTCTCCAAAGGAGAGGGTGAAAGTGTGAAAAATGGATTGGGTTGATTCTTGGTTTGTGATAAATGCATAACAGTTCATGATTGCAGAGACGCTGCAGTGCTTCTCTACCTAGAATTTCTGAAGATGATATAATATGTGCAATTTGGATTTTTTTGGTATAGATTATAGATCTGTTTGCTATATATTGATTAAATACTTACTGCAATTTAAAATAATATAGTATCGGAATTACGCAAACCATTTCAGAATACCCCTCCTCTGTTTTGTCTCCGAGGTAATATGCTTTTAATTCGCTGGTATTTTTGTCAATGGTGTAATTCCAAACTTGGTTATTTGAATATAAAAAATCTGTGAAAGAATAGGACTCTGGGTTTTCTGAAAAATTATTTTTTTCACTTTTTATTAATTCCCATTTTTTTGAATTACGATACAGTTCATAAAACAGGATCTCATCTGAGTTAATAGTGATCATTTTTGCACCTAAACCGTCGTCTCGGATAGCCCAATTTGCCTCTTTGGATATCCATTTCCAATTTCCAAGTAAGTTATTTATCTTATTTTTTCTAAAAATCGATTTTAAGGAATCTGCTTTTTTCAGGGCAATTTGAGCGATTTCAGATTTTTGATTGATGTTATGGGCAAATGTGAATAACCTAGCGGCTACTACATAGTCGCGAATATCAAGTTTTTTTGTGCCTCATCAAATAGGTTTTTCTGATCGTCGTTTCGAGAATTGTCTTGGGCCAAAAGTACTGTGGTTAATAATAACAGTAGAAGGAGTATGTAATTTTTCATAGAACAAAACTGATTTTAAGATTGTAATTCTATCAAATATACCATTATTAAAAATATATTTTAGGAATTAAAAAGTAGAGACGAACTGCAGTGTATCTCTGTCTAAAAAACAGTTGGGAAGACATCTCTTTGATTAGTAGATAGAGTTTTGTTTGAAGAGGACCGCGAGAGGGATAGCAGCGGCATCCTTTTATGTAGTCCCGAAACTTCGGGACGAAATAAAAGATACAGCGAATAGCCCGGCCTGAAGTTTTTGCGTAGGAATTCGCCCAAAAACAAAAAACCCTCGCTTCTCAGCAAGGGTTTCTTTATATTCTAAAATCATAAATCAGCAATCGCTAATCCGTGATCATTTAGTATCTGTAATATTCTGGTTTGAATGGACCGTCAACTGGAACACCAATGTAAGCAGCTTGATCATCACGTAAAGTTTCCAATTCAACTCCTAATTTAGCCAAGTGAAGCATCGCTACTTTCTCGTCTAGGTGTTTTGGCAACATGTAAACATCATTCTCGTATGATGCGCTGTTTTTCCACAATTCGATTTGAGCCAAAGTTTGGTTTGTAAATGAGTTACTCATCACAAAACTTGGGTGACCTGTAGCACAACCAAGGTTCACTAAGCGACCTTCGGCCAATAGGATAATGTCTTTACCATTGATTGTGTATTTATCAACCTGAGGTTTGATTTCAACTTTTGAAGCTCCGTGGTTTGTGTTCAACCAAGCAACTGCAATTTCGTTGTCAAAATGCCCAATGTTACAAACGATAGTTTTGTCTTTCATTTGCTCGAAGTGAGAACCAAGAACGATATCTTTATTTCCAGTAGTTGTGATGATGATATCAGCATTTCCAACAACTGTGTCTAGTTTTTTAACTTCAAAACCGTCCATTGCTGCTTGTAAAGCACAGATGGGGTCGATTTCAGTAACTGTAACAATAGATCCAGCACCTCTAAAAGAAGCAGCAGTTCCTTTTCCTACGTCACCGTATCCACATACAACAACTCTTTTACCGGCAAGCATAATGTCAGTTGCACGACGAACAGCATCAACTGCAGATTCTTTACAGCCGTATTTGTTATCAAATTTCGATTTAGTAACCGAGTCATTAACGTTGATTGCAGGCATTGGTAATGTCCCGGCTTTTACTCTTTCGTACAGTCTGTGAACTCCAGTTGTAGTCTCTTCAGACAATCCTTTGATTCCGGCAACTAATTCTGGGTAACGGTCAATAACCATGTTAGTCAAATCTCCACCGTCATCAAGAATCATATTCAATGGTTTTCTGTCTTCACCAAAGAAAAGAGTTTGCTCGATACACCAGTCAAAATCCTCTTCGTTCAAACCTTTCCAAGCGTAAACTTGAATTCCTGCAGCAGCGATAGCCGCAGCAGCTTGATCTTGCGTAGAGAAAATGTTACAAGAAGACCAAGTCACTTCAGCACCAAGAGCGATCAAAGTCTCAATTAAAACTGCAGTTTGGATCGTCATATGCAAACATCCAGCGATACGAGAACCAGCAAGCGGTTGTTCGTCTTTGTATTCAGCACGAAGCGCCATTAAACCTGGCATTTCAGCTTCCGCTAATTCAATTTCTTTTCTTCCCCAGGCCGCTAGAGAGATATCTTTTACTTTGAAAGCCACAAAAGGCATAGTTGTAGTACTCATTTATAGTATATTTGTAATTGTAAATTTTTGCAAAATTACGCAATATCTTTAGAATTACACTAATTTCTGTGACATTTATGAAATGTTTAAGGGGTTAATCTTTTGAATATTAACGTAATAATTTTATTAAATCCCAGATTAGTACTGGGTAGGAGCTATTTCCCGCTGTTCACTATATCTTTTATGGCGAACCCAGCCATAAAAGGATGCCGTTGCCATCGGGGCTAAAAATCAGGATACGAACAACATGCCTTTATATAAAACCATAAATTTCAATTCCGTAACTCAAATTCTCGTCTGGAAGATCACCGAGAGTTATGAGGAACTGTTCGACGAAGTGGCGCTAAATGAGAGCAATCTAAGGAGACTCAGCCGTATGAAGTCGCAATTGCACCAGCGCGGATTCCTGAGTGTTCGCAAGCTCTTGCAGGAAGCCGGGTACAATGATTTTGATTTGTATTATGACGAATGCGGCAAGCCGCATCTCAAAGACAGCAAACACATCTCCATAACCCATTCGCATGAGTTCTCGGCAATAATCATCAGCGACCAAACGGTAGGTATTGATATCGAATTGCAACGGGAAAAAATCATAAAAATCGCCAGCAAGTTTAACGATGATGATTTTCATTTTTTAAAGTCAGACAGGAAAGAAGAATACATAAGGAAACTGACCGTTATTTGGGGAGCAAAGGAGTCCATTTTCAAAATCCGAAACGAACGGGGCATTAGCTTCAAGGAGCACATCAAAGTGCGAGCTTTTGAAATGGGGGATGCATTGGCCGCAGCAGAACTCCACTTTGACGCTATAGTTAGGGATTTTGATGTTCATTTTGAAGAGATAGAAAATTTCACTTTGGTTTACGCTTATGAAAAATAGTTTCGGATCCCACGCTCTAGCTCCTGAAAGTAAAATGACAAATATATATTGCAGCATTTTGCAAGCAAAAGAACAAGGCAAAGGCCTGTTGGCGATTCTACTTGATCCCGATAAAATTGCGTGGGAAAGTTTAGACTTGTTGATTCTAAAAATCAACGAATCTCCTGCAACACATTTATTCATTGGCGGAAGCCAGGTCAAAACAAACAGAATTGACGAACTGATTTCCCGCTTAAAACAAGACGTCATTTTACCGATGGTACTTTTTCCTGGAAATCCATCCCAGATTTCAGACGAAGCCGATGCTATTTTATTTCTTTCGTTGATTTCTGGCAGAAATTCAGATTATTTAATAGAACATCAGGTTAAGGCAGCGCCGATTCTGAGAAAAACCCAGCTGGAGGTTATACCTACGGGGTATATGCTCATCGAAAGCGGAGCGGAAACAGCGGTGGAACGCGTGAGTAAAACAACACCTTTAGACAGGAATAATCTCGACCTGGCTTTGGCGACAGCCCAAGCGGGTGAAATGCTAGGCAATAAATTAATCTACCTGGAAGCTGGTAGTGGCGCTAAACAAGCGGTTCCGACAGAAATGATTGTGTTAATCGCTCAAAACATCAAAATTCCATTAATTGTTGGCGGCGGAATTGTAAATTTGCGCGATATCCAAAAAGCCTATGAGGCGGGTGCCGATTTGGTGGTGATAGGAACGGCTTTCGAAAATGACCTGGATTTTTTTGTTGAATGATTGCAATTAAGACTTAATACTGGACAATGATAGATTTTTTTTTAGACGCCTACGGTAATGTATCCACGACACAAATAATATTAGAATTCATTGTTTTTGTATTCGGAATCTTAAGTGTTTGGTTCGCCAGACAAGAGAATATTTGGGTTTATCCCACAGGGTTGATAGCAACGATAATTTCGACATATTTGCTCTTTAAAGCAGGTTACCTTGGCGACATGATGATCAACGGGTACTTTTCAATCATGAGCGTTTATGGCTGGTACAAATGGACTCGGAAAATAAAAGACATTGATAACCTGCCCATCACCAAGACTAACAACAAAGAAAAAATTATAGGGATAGTGCTATTTTTTGTTACAATTTTTGTAGTTTTCGGGATATATAATTTGTTTGATTATGAAATAAATATCGACAATTATGTGGATATAGTAGCTTCGGGAATATTTTTTACGGGCATGTGGTATATGGCCAATAAGAAAATCGAAAATTGGACACTTTGGATTATAGGTGACCTGATTGTCACCCCGTTATATGCCTACCGCGGATTGGGGATGTTGTCGTTACAATATTTAATTTTTACAATTTTGGCTGTTTCAGCTTATTTAGAATGGAAGAAAATCTTACGCAAGAGCAATCTGCAATTATAAAAATAGCTATGTTTGGTCCAGAAAGCACTGGCAAAACAACCTTGGCAATTCAACTGGCCGAATACTACAAAACGGTCTGGGTTCCTGAATTTGCGAGGGATTATTTACAAGAAAAATGGAACAAAAACCAGCTTATTTGCGATGTTGACGACATGTTGCCAATAGCTTACGGCCAAACTAAATTTGAAAATTACGGTCAGTCGATAGCGAATAAATATTTGTTTTGCGACACTAATCTGATGGTCACAAAAGTGTTTTCCGAAGTGTATTATGGGTATTGCGATCCGAGCCTGGATAAGGCCGCGCAAGAGCATGAATATGATATGTTCTTTCTTACGGATATTGATGTTCCCTGGGAAAAGGACGATTTAAGGGATAAGCCCGAGGGTAGGAAGTCCGTTTTTGAGGTTTTTAAGAAATCATTAATAGATAATAAAAAACCATTTATAACCCTTTCCGGTGACAAGGCCTTACGCCTACAAAAAGCTATTGCAATTATAGACGATTTGGCAAAAGCCAAAGAAATGGGGTTTTCTTCCCGTGATTTTGTTCAAATTTACGAACATGGAATTCCGTTAGGCAATATTCAAAAACAACTGAGCATATTTAAAAACGGGGTTTTAAAAACGGATTTGGTTGAACCCGCGACTTTATTTAATGGAATTTTAAAATTGTCCGATCAAGATTTTCAGGAAAAGGCCGCTTTTTTCGATTCGCATAAATCCGATTTGAAATTAGTGAAATTTGTTCCAGCTTCTGGTGCCGCGAGCCGAATGTTCAAATTCTTGAGTGACTTCCTGAATGAATACGATATATTAAATGAAAGTATCAACGCCTATATTAATAGAAAAAAAGACAATGAACTTGCTATCTTTATTGTGGGGATGGATAAATTTTCGTTTTTCGAGACGGTCCATGATAAGTTAAAGGAGGAGTTTGTCGATTTTGATTCGTTGGACCGCGATTATAAAAACTACTATTTCATAAAATTACTTTTGGCTTCGGACTATTTTGATTTTGCCAACAAACCAAAGGGGATTTTGCCTTTTCATAAATATCTTGCCAATATTGCTACTCCCATTGAAGAGCATCTGTATGAATGTGGCTACTATTCGAGTTCGAACGGTAATTCTCGTTTGCATTTTACAATATCTGAAGTACATCAAGATCAATTTGAAAACATAATTAGTTCAATAAAAAGTAAAGTTGAGAAAGAATCGGAAACGCTAATAGAGTTAAGTTACTCTTATCAAAATAGAAGCACAGATACGATCGCAGTTGATGAGTTAAATAATCCATTTAGAGATGAAAATGGGGAATTGTTATTCAGGCCTGGCGGACATGGGGCTCTAATTGGGAATCTAAACGATTTGGAAGCTGATATAGTGTTTGTAAAAAACATTGACAATGTGATTGTTCAAAATAATGAAACTATTGCATTATATAAAAAGGCCTTGGCGGGGATTTTAGTTGAATTGCAACAGAAAATTTTTGGTTACTTGAGGCTGATTGACACCAATTCACTAGAGCGAGGACAAATTGAGGAGATTGGCCGTTTTTTGAAAGAAAAATTAAATGTAGAAATAGAAAATGGCTTTGATGAATTATCTCTTGGAAATAAAGCGGATATCATTGAAACGGTTTTAAACCGACCAATTCGCGTATGCGGAATGGTAAAAAATGAAGGGGAACCGGGAGGTGGCCCTTTTTGGGTAAGGAATGGAAGCGGTGTTGTTTCATTGCAAATAGTCGAATCGTCGCAAGTGGATTTGAACAATGATAGCCAAGTTAGGATTATGGCCGCATCTACGCATTTTAATCCCGTGGATTTAGTTTGTGGGATTAAAAATTATAAAGGAGAAAAATTTGATCTGACCCGGTTTGTAGACCAAAACAGTGGTTTCATTGTGGAAAGAAACAACGGCGGAAAACCAATGAAAACTTATGAATTGCCTGGATTGTGGAATGGTGCAATGGCAAATTGGCTGACTGTTTTTGTTCAGGTGCCTTTAGTTACTTTCAATCCCGTGAAAACAGTAAATGATTTGCTGAAAGCGGCGCATCAACCAAAATAACTTTCTGAAACAAGTGCGGCATAAATGGAAATTCAAAAACTCATATCAGAATTAAATTATAAAGCGGTCCGCAGCAGCGGAGCTGGTGGCCAGAATGTCAATAAGGTTTCGTCGAAGGTGGTGTTGTCTTTTGATTTGAAGAACTCCCAAGCATTAACGGAAGAAGAAAAAAAATTATTGGAGTCCAATCTGTCTTCGCGATTAACCACGGATTCAATATTAATCCTAAATTGTGACGAAGACCGAAGCCAATTAAGAAATAAGGAAATTGTCACTAAACGCTTTTTGGAAATGATCAAAAAAGGGTTAATGGTGCAAAAACCAAGAAAAGAGACCAAAATTCCAAAATCTGCGATAAGAAAACGAATCAAGAACAAGAAAAACACCTCTCAACTGAAGCAAAATCGCAGGAGACCAAGTCTTGATTAAGTTGATCGGTAGGGAGAATTGTGTGACATTTTTAACTTGTTTGCGTTGATTTGTTATTCTCAATTAAAATGCAATTTCTTGTTTGATTTTTGTTTTTTTTAGGATTATATTTGCACCGTCTCAAAGGGGTGCTCTAAATAACGAGCTGAGATCATACCCAACGAACCTGAGCGAGTAATGTCGCTAAGGGAAAGAATGACAAAATACAATAGTGTGCACGCTATCCAATTGTCATAGGAAACAATCATTTATTAATTTAACAAAAGAATAATTCCCCCTTTTATTCGTAATCTTATTTACGGATGAATACAATTATTGGTTACAAAGTTGCGAAGCTGCAAAGTCGCAAAGTCTCAAAGTCGCAAAAAAGTGCAAGTCTCAAATCATTTTTCTTGGCTCTTTTCTCTATTTTCTTTTCCCTGTTTTCTTCAGTTTCTTTCTCGCAAGTCAAAGACACAACTAAGGTTAATCAACTAGATGAAGTGCTGGTTTCGGCAGTGCGTGTCACCGCAAAAACGCCTGTAAGTTTCAGTAATTTGGACAAAAAGGACATTAAATTCCGAAATTTAGGGCAAGACATACCCATTTTAATGAACTATTTGCCATCTGTAGTCACGACCTCAGATGCCGGAAACGGGGTAGGGTACACGGGAATTCGCGTCCGTGGTAGCGACGCTACCCGTGTGAACGTTACGATTAACGGAATTCCTTATAACGATTCAGAAAGTCACGGGACCTATTGGGTAAACATGCCAGATTTTGCTTCCTCGCTAGAAAGTGTGCAGCTGCAGCGCGGCGTGGGTACTTCTACTAATGGATCGGGTGCTTTTGGCGCAAGCCTGAATATGTTGACAGATGCTTACTCCAAAGAAAGTAATGGAGAGGTTTCTAATTCTTTCGGGAGTTTTAATACTCGAAAACATACGGTGAAATTGAGTACGGGATTGATGAATGATCATTTTGAATTGGCGGGACGATTGTCTGCTTTGAAATCTGATGGCTACATTGATCGCGCAAGTTCTGATTTGAAGTCGTATTTCCTGCAAGGGACATATGTGGGCAAAACCACTTTGATTAAAGCGTTAGCCTTTGGCGGAAAAGAAAAAACCTATCAGTCCTGGAATGGTATCGATGCGGAAACCTTGGTCAGCGACAGAACCTTTAATTCGGCAGGAATATTTACTGATGAAGCCGGGAACACACGATTTTATGATAACGAAACCGACAATTACCAACAAGACCATTATCAATTGCATTGGGGCGAAAGGATTTCTGATGCCTGGAATGCCAATCTGGCTTTTCATTACACCAAAGGGAAAGGCTATTATGAAAACTACAAGGAAGACGCAGATATGGCCGATTATGGTTTGCTTCCTGTTGGAACAGTAACTACTACAGACCTTATCCGTCAAAAGTGGTTGGACAATGATTTTTACGGAACCACATTCTCGGCCAATTACAATACCGAAAAGCTAGATGTTATACTTGGAGGTGGTTACAACAAATATGAAGGAAGCCATTTCGGAAAAGTGATTTGGGCACGTTTTTCTTCGCAAAGCGAGTTGGGCGACCGCTATTACGATGATGATGCGACCAAAACGGACGCTAATGTTTTTGCGAAAGCCAATTATCAAATAGCGGAAAAATTAAGTCTGTTTGGAGATTTACAATTGAGAAATGTGCATTACAAAGCGAACAGTCCTGAAACGGGATTAGTGAACGATAATTTTAATTTCTTCAATCCAAAAGCGGGATTGAGTTTTGAAGTTAATGACAACAATCAACTGTATGCTTCCTATGCAAGAGCGAACCGCGAGCCCAACAGAACCGACTATGAAAACGGAAGCCCAAGACCCGAAAAACTGAATGATTTTGAATTGGGATTGCGCCATAGTACGGAAAAAGTAAAATTAAACGCGAATATCTATTATATGGCCTACAAGGACCAGTTGATCTTAACTGGAGAGTTGGATGAGGTGGGAAGTCCCATCCGTAAAAACAGTGGAGGCAGTTATCGCTTGGGTCTTGAGGTTGACGCTACAATAGCGCTTTTGGATAACTTAATTATCCGTCCAAACTTTACCGTTAGCACCAACAAAAACAAAGATTTTCATTTTGAAAGAGACGGTGTCTTGACTGATTTGGGAAATACTAATATCGCGTATTCTCCGGATTTTATCGCAGGAAATATAATTACTTTTTTGCCTACAACTAATTTTCAGGTTTCGTTATTGTCCAAAATGGTCGGAGAACAGTACATGGGAAACATAGATTCAGAAGGGTCTAAATTGAAATCCTATTTTGTAAACGACTTGAATGTTTCTTATGAGTTTAAACCGAAGTCGGTTTTCAAATCCATACTGTTAACGGGATTAGTCAATAATATTTTTGATTATAAATACATTTCAAACGGCTATTTCTACACTTACGATGATAACTGGAGTGATCCAAATCAAATTACAACAATTGAGGGAGCTGGTTATTACCCTCAGGCGGGAATCAATTTCTTGGTTGGTTTGACATTGAAGTTTTAAAAATAAATAAAAGGCCTATTTTAAAAAAGCCCGAAAGTTTTTGCTTTCGGGCTTTTGTGTTAATTATAAACGCGTAATACATTTCCGTTAACCTCCACACGGTATTGTTTTAGCGGGTATTGTGAGCCGCCTTGGCCAGTAAATAAGTTGTATTCATTACTGTCGCAAGGGCAAACCACATTAATGCCTTTTAGGGTCATAGTCGAGCAACTGCTTATTATTTGATTGGGACAAGCCGCATCAAAGGCGTTATAACCGCTTCCTGTATTGAATATATAAATTCCCTTAGCGCCAACACCAGCGTAATAGATCGCATTACTGGGATATTGCAAGTTCGAGTATGCGGGTAAATTCATATTGATGTCTATCGTAAAGGTGTAGTTAGGTATGTACGGGTTTTTGTTGTTAAAGCTGCTGTCACTACAGCCCAAAAACAGGGTGAATACAATGAATAGGAGGAGGTGTTTTTTCATAATTTAAAATAAATTAAAAGTATTAGTTAAACAAATTTAATTTATTTAACTTTGAATTAAATATGATTAACATATAATTACAGACTAAAATATAACAATAATATTCTTGTGGAAAGAAATCCCATCCTGATGGGATTTTTTCTATTTACATAAACGATGAAACTATGAGCGCAATATCTTATTACACGGCAGAGGGATTAAAAAAATTAAGGGAAGAATTGGACTATTTGAAAAATGTGATGCGCCCAAAAGCATCCGCAGATATAGCTGAGGCAAGAGATAAGGGAGATTTGTCTGAAAATGCTGAGTACGATGCCGCAAAAGAGGCGCAAGGAATGCTGGAAATGAGAATTGCCAAAATGGAAGAGGTGCATTCGAATGCCAGACTAATAGACGAAACGCACCTTGATGTGTCTAAAGTTTTGGTTTTGTCGAATGTGAAAATTAAAAACCAGTCCAATGGCATCGAATTGAAATACAGACTGGTTGCTGAAAGTGAAGCGGACTTGAAAACCGGAAGAATTTCCGTAACCTCCCCAATTGGGAAAGGATTGCTTGGAAAATCGGTTGGGGACATTGCTGAAATAACCGTTCCAAACGGAGTGTTGCAGTTTGAGATTTTGGAAATTTCCCGCGACTAATGCCTCTGGTTAAACCAAAGAGTCAATTTACAAATACAATCTAATATTCAGCATATGAGTTCAATTTTCATGAAAATCGTAAAAGGTGAAATCCCATGTTACAAAATTGCCGAAGACGATAATTATTTGGCCTTTTTGGATGTGAACCCCAATGCAAAAGGGCATACGCTATGCATACCCAAATTTGAAGTCGATAAGATTTTTGATATGGACGAAGCGCACTATTTGGGATTGATGCATTTTTCGAGAAAAGTAGCCATCGCTTTAGAAAAGACCGTTCCGTGCAAAAGGGTCGGTATGGCAGTTGTGGGCTTAGAAGTTCCCCATGCACACGTTCACCTGATTCCGCTTAATGAAATGGATGAAATGCGTTTTCAAAATAAAGTTTCATTAACCAAAGATGAATTTGCAGAACTGGCAAATCGAATTAAAGCCAACTTTTAGTTCTAAAAATGTTTAAGATGCAATATGTTGGTATGGTTTTCGTATAATGTTATAGTCGCTGCAAGCAGATTTTAATATTATACCATTCCAATACGATGAAGAGCCATTATTTAATTATCACTTTATTAGCGTCAATTTTAAGTTTTGGCCAATCCAAGCCACAATATCTTTTGATTGATCAACAAATTTCCAAAATGCCAGTCCGTTCCAGTAACTCAGCTGAAAACATTGCCCATTATATAAACTCTAATTTTAAAACAGCTGACGACAAAATCCGGGCTGTTTTTTATTGGACAGCTGCGAACATAAGCTACGATCTGCAGAATATGTTTACTGATGATTTTAATGGGACACCGCAAGAACGAATCACCAAGACATTGCACTCGAAAAAAGGGGTTTGTATTGACTACGCAACCGTTTTTAATGCCATTGCAAACAAAGCTGGAATCAAGAGCGTTATAGTTGAAGGATATACGAAACAAAGCGGTAAAGTTAGCAATTTGGCACACGCTTGGTGCGCGGCAAAAATTGACGGCAGCTGGTATTTATTTGATCCTACGTGGGGTTCTGGAGCAGTTATTAACGGCAGATTCGTTAAGAGAATAAATGATAACTATTTTAAAGTTAGTCCCTCAAAATCAATTTCATCGCACATGCCTTTTGATTATCTGTGGCAATTTCTTAACTATCCCATTACAAATAAAGATTTTCATGAGGGTAAAACCCAAATAAACAAATCACAAAAATTCTTCGATTTTAACCACGAAATCGAAAAATTAGATGAACTTTCGGATATTGAAAAAGTGCGATCCTCCTCATATAGGATCAAGGAAAATGGAGTCAAAAGTGATTTGATATTGGAGCGACTTACCAATAAGAATGAAGAATTAAACTATCTTGAACAAAATGCCAATATTCAAAAATTAAATAAAATCGTAGGCAATTATAATATTGCCGTGCAGTTGTTTAATGAGTTTATTTATTACAGAAATAGACAGTTTAAACCAATTTTATCCGACGCCGAAATAGCAAGAATGATTGACACTCCAAAAGAAAAATTATTGGCGTGTCAAGATGCTCTGTATGCCATTGGCGAAGTAGGGACTAAAAATTCATCGAATGTAAGGTCCTTAAAAAAAGCTATTCACGATATTTTAATTCAAATAGAGCAACAAGAATTATTTGTAAAAAAATATTTAAATAAGGGTAAAGCAGCCAGAAAAGAGATGTTTTTTAAAACTACTTTGTTTGGTCTTCCTTTATAATAAATCAGCTACTCTTTTTATAAATGAGCTGCATAGTCGTGCCTTTTCCCATTTCGGAGCACAGAACTTTAATTTTTCCTTTATGGTATTCCTCCACGATTCTCCTTGTTAAGGAAAGTCCCAGCCCCCAACCGCGTTTTTTGGTGGTAAAACCAGGTTCGAAGACCGTTTTGAAGTGCGTTTTATGAATTCCGTTCCCAGTGTCCGATACATTTATCTTTACCGATTCGCTGTCTTGTTCAATGTGCAAAGAAAGCTTGCCTCTACCTTTCATCGCGTCAATGGCGTTTTTCACCAAGTTCTCAATAGTCCAGCTGTGTAACGTGGGGTTGAGCATGACGAAAATGGGAGATGATGCGCTTTCGAAAGTAAATTCGATCTGTTTTGAAAAACGGGACTGGAGGTAATTGTAGGACTGCAGCGTTTCTTCGACGATATCTTTGTTTTCCAGAACGGGTTCAGAGCCTATTTTTGAGAATCTTTCCGTAATGGTTTGTAGTCTTTCAATGTCTTTTTCGATTTCTAAAGTGATGGATTCTTCAACGTTGTCTGCCTTAAGTATTTCGACCCAACCTATTAATGAAGAAAGGGGCGTGCCTATTTGGTGTGCGGTTTCCTTGGCCATTCCTGCCCACAGTTTGTTTTGGGTGGCTATTTTAGTGCTCCTGTAGAAATAATAAACTAAGGCTGCAAATAGCACGATAATGAGCAATAAGGCTATAGGGTAATATTTGAGTTTATTCAGTAATGCCGAATTGCCATAATACAATTTTTGGAATTTTCCCGGAACGTATTCAATAACAATGGGGTCATTTTCATTTTTTAAATCATGTAAAAAAGCCGCGGCTTTTTCTTTGTTTTTTACAATTGTTTCGTCAATATTAACGGTGTTTATAATACTGTCATGCTCAGTCAGAATTATGGGTATCGAAGTGTTGTTGCTGAAGATTTGTAGAGGAAGCTCAACATCAGTATTCTCACCTGCATTGATGAGTGTTTTTTGGGCATTTGCCCAAAGATTCATTTTTAAACGTTCTTCATTTTTGAAAATTTGAAAAAAGGTATAGGTATTCCAAAGGATTAATGATATTATCAAAAAAGAAGCAAAAATAATAATCCAACGAGTTGTGTTTTTTCTTTCGGAAAACTGCATAAACGAGATTTTGAGGTATAAATATAACGAAATATTAATAGCATTATTTTAGTTGAGAGTAAAATGGATTATTTTTCGGCTTGAAAATATATTTTTGGAGTTAAATGATTCGTCACCCTTTTTATAGTAAAACGATTTCCCTACTTTTGTTAATTGTCGATTGAAAATAAATAACACCAAAATTCAGTATGATTAGCATTGATCCAAAAAGTTTAGAAACGGCTAAGTTGCAAGCGTATTTGCAAGGTTCCGTTGGACCTCGCCCAATAGCATTTGCAAGCACTATTGATGAAAATGGAAATCCAAATTTATCTCCTTTTAGTTTTTTCAATGTTTTTAGCGCTAATCCTCCCATTCTTGTCTTTTCTCCCGCTCGACGCGTTCGCGACAACTCAATTAAACACACTTTAATCAATTGCGAAGCGACTAGAGAAGTGGTAATTAATGTGGTGAATTTTGATATGGTTCAACAAACCTCGCTTGCGAGCACAGAATATGCCGAAGGTGTTGATGAGTTTGTGAAATCGGGGTTCACCGCGGTTGCGTCTGATTTGGTAAAACCATTTAGAGTAAAAGAATCACCAGTGCAATTTGAATGCAAAGTCAATCGAATTATCCCGTTGGGAAGTGAAGGGGGAGCAGGAAATTTGATCCTTTGTGAGGTCGTGCGGATTCATATTGATGAAAGTATATTGGATAAAAATGGCGCTATTGATCAACATAAAATCGATTTAGTCTCCAGATTGGGGGGTAACTGGTATTCAAGGTCAAATCAGGGCCTGTTTGAAGTGCCTAAGCCACTGTCGACCCTGGGAATCGGTGTGGATTCCATTCCGAAATATGTGAAAGAAAGCATTGTTTTTAATGGAAATGATTTAGGGAAATTAGGAAACATAGAAGCCTTGCCCACGACAGAAGAAGTTAGTATATTTGTAAAACAGAATTTTTCTATAAAAGCAGTTTTAAGCTCGGATGACCTGGAAAAAGTGCATTTGGAAGCTAAAAAATACTTAAATGATGATGATGTGCTTTCCGCATGGAAAGTTCTTCTGGCAAAAAAATAATCTTAATAACAATTAAAATAACGAAGATGGAAGTTACAGGAAAAATTAAAGTTGTCAATCCAGAGCAACAAGTTAGTGCCTCATTTAAAAAGAGAGAATTGGTTGTTACAACGGATGAACAATATCCACAACATATTATGGTTGAGTTTACTCAAGACAAATGTGATTTGTTAAACAATTATAATGTTGGTGAAGCGGTAAAAGTTTCCATCAATCTAAGAGGAAGAGAATGGGTAAGTCCACAAGGGGAAACGAAATACTTTAATAGCATACAAGGATGGAGAATCGAAAAGTTAGCTTCTGAAGCGCAAGCACCTTCAGCTCCTATGCCTTCCGCTCAAGCATTTGCACCCGCTACAAATTTAAATGAAGAAGAGCCGGATGATTTGCCTTTTTAACTGAAAGCGACTATTTTATACGAAGCCTTGAAATTTTCAAGGCTTTTTTTGTTTATGATTATCTCAATATGCAGATTAAAACAGAATTATTTTGTTCTGACGAGTAATCCAATTCCAATTTGGTTCCCGATTTGCGGATAGATAAATGCGGTATTTTTGCTGTTTTTGCCAAATCTTATGGATTGAAAAGGATTGTAATAGGAGACCAGAATACCCGAAACTAGTCCTATTCCGGCCCCAGTTAAAACATCGGACGCATAGTGTCTGTTATTTGCCATTCTAAAAACACCAGTTGCGGTGGCGAACAAAAAACCACTGCTGGCGTACCAAAAGTTGGATTCCTGATATTGGTGGAATAGAAGTGCCGCATTGGTGAAAGCTATGGCGGTATGGCCAGACGGAAAACTCAAATTGTCTGATTGGTCCGGCCTCTCTTCTTTTACAAGATATTTTGTCGCGGTGATGATCCCCAGTGTAAGGCTGTTGGCTACAACGATGTCGATCGACTGGTGCAGAACGGTGTTTTCAGGTTGGAATCCCAAATACTTTCCGGTGTAAATTTGTACTATCGGAATCAGGGGGAAAACATCATCTGCCGCTGAATTGAAATTTTCACCAACGACCACTCTAGACTTTTCTTGCAGATCAGTATTAAGTCGTGAACCCAAGAGTAAGCTTCCGCTGGCAATCAATGTTGTTGGGATGATGAAATGTTTGTAAGAGAGTTTTTTATTTGACGTTATAGTATCGTTCTTTTGTCCATATATTTGCGTAAACAGTAATGTAAATACGATTAAGAATGATAATTTTTTCATCAAAGTCATTTTAGAAAGTTAGCTAATTGACTGTTGCGGTAAATTAGTTTCGCCAAATTTAACAGTATAGATTTATATTTTAGTTAGAAGCATATGTTTTATTTATCCTCCAACTTGTTTTTTCCTCCAGTTTCTCAAGCTAACTATGATGGTATCCTAGCAATCGGCGGCGATTTGTCCGCGGAACGATTGTTGTTAGCCTATAAAAGCGGGATTTTCCCTTGGTTTGAAGAAGGGGAGCCCATTATTTGGTGGTCGCCCGATCCCAGGATGGTTTTGTTTTTGGACGAATTGGTAGTGTCCAAAAGTATGCGAAACATTCTCAATAGAAAGATCTTTACGGTCACATTCAATCAAAACTTCAGGGACGTTATTTCGAATTGTCAAAACATTGAGCGTGACGGCCAGAACGGAACCTGGATAACAAATGAGATGATTGAAGCCTATTGCAAACTGCATGAACAGGGAATAGCCACATCTGTTGAGGTTTGGCAAGACGACGAATTGGTGGGCGGTTTGTACGGGATTGATTTGGGTCATATTTTCTGCGGTGAAAGCATGTTCTCTAAAGTTTCAAATGCTTCAAAAGTCGCATTTATCACGTTGGTTACCTATTTAAAGGCATCCAATTATCGACTTTTGGATTGTCAGGTATATAACCCTCATCTGGAAAGTTTGGGCTGTAGGGAAATTGAACGGGAGGCGTTCATAAAGATTGTAAAAAACCAGTAGCGTCATTTTTTCCAGCAATCTTCAACATGGTCATTCACCATTCCCGTTGCTTGCATATGCGCGTAAATAACCGTTGATCCCACAAATTTAAAACCGCGTTTCTTTAAGTCTTTGCTAATTTCGTCAGAAAGTGGAGTAGTGGCAGGCACTTCTTTAAGAGATTTTGGATTGTTGATTATTGGTTTGCCGCCAGTAAAGGCCCATATGTATTTTGAGAAACTGCCAAATTCTTCTTGAATCATAATAAAGGCTTTGGCATTCGAAACTGCAGATCGAACTTTCAATTTGTTGCGGATGATCCCTGTGTCCAATAAAAGCGCTTCGATTTTATCCTCTGAATATTGTGCGATTTTTTTGTAGTCGAAATTGTCAAATGCTTTTCTGAAATTCTCTCTTTTGTTTAGGATGGTGATCCAGCTGAGTCCTGCTTGGAATGTTTCTAAAATCAGGAACTCAAATAGGGTTGCGTCATCATAAACAGGAGTTCCCCATTCCTGATCATGATATTCTTTGTATAGGTCGCTAGACAAGCACCAGCCACATCTTGTTATGGTTTCCATTGAATTTGGGTTTAAATTTCAAATATAAAAGAAAAATCCCATTTCAAATTGCTTTGAAATGGGATTTAATATTGAGTTTAGAATAGATTATCCTAAAGCAGCTCTTTTGAAACCTGTAACGATAAGGTTAGCATCAACAGATTTTGCATAAGCGGCAACGCTTAATTTATTGTCTTTAATGTAATCTTGGTTTACTAAAGTGTTGTCTTTAAAGAAACGAGCTAGTTTACCTTTAGCGATATTGTCTAACATAGCTTCTGGCTTACCTTCTTGACGAAGTAAATCTTTAGCGATTTCAATTTCTTTAGCGATAGTATCAGCATCAACTCCAGTTTCGTCTAAAGCGATTGGAGACATAGCCGCCGCTTGCATTGCAATGTTTCTAGAAGCTTCTTCAGCTCCTTCAACAACTGCAGAAAGTGCAACTAATGTAGCGATTTTGTTTCCAGAGTGAATGTAAGATCCGATAAAAGCACCTTCTAATTTTTCGAAAGTTCTAATTTCTAGTTTTTCACCGATAACACCTGTTTGCTCAATTAATTTGTCAGCAACAGTGATTCCGTTGAAATCTGAAGCTAAAAATGCTTCTTTAGTGTCGTAGTTCAACGCTTGGTTAGCCATTTCAGTAGCCATTTTCACGAAGCTTTCGTTCATTCCTACGAAGTCAGTCTCACAGTTTAATGTGATAACAACACCAGCAGTTTTGTCAGCATTTACGACAGCAATCGCAGCGCCTTCTGTAGATTCTCTATCAGAACGGTTTGCGGCTACTTTTTGTCCTTTTTTACGTAGGTTTTCGATAGCTAAATCGAAGTCTCCTTCAGCTTCAACTAAAGCTTTTTTGCAGTCCATCATTCCTGCACCTGTGATCGTTCTTAATTTATTTACGTCTGCAGCAGTTATAGTTGCCATATGTGTTATTTTTTAAGGTTAAAAGTAAAAATTCCAACTCTTAAATCCCGAATCCCAATTTTATCAAATTATCAACTTATTGTTTCTAATTTTTGTATGGAATTTGGAATTTAAAATTTGGAATTTAAAAATTTGTTTTATTCTTCAGTTGCTGGAGCTTCTGCTTCGGCAGCCGGAGCCGCTGTTTCAGTTGCTACTGGAGCTACTTTTTCAGCTGCTGGAGCTGCTACTGCTTCTGCAGTTGCATCAGCCTCTTTGTCAGAACCTCTATCAGATAGTCCTTCAACAATTGCAGCTGTAACTAAAGATAAAATTTTATCGATTGATTTAGAAGCATCATCATTTGATGGAATTACATACTCTACTTCACGAGGATCAGAGTTAGTATCAACCATTGCAAAAACTGGAATGTTTAATTTTTGAGCTTCTTTTATTGCGATGTGTTCAGCTTTGATATCCACTACAAATAATGCAGCCGGTAATCTTGACATATCAGAAATTGAACCTAAATTTTTCTCTAATTTAGCACGAAGACGATCAACTTGTAAACGCTCTTTCTTAGAAAGTGTCATGAAAGTACCATCTTTCTTCATTTTATCAATAGTGGCCATTTTTTTAACGGCTTTACGGATAGTTACGAAGTTAGTTAGCATTCCACCAGGCCATCTTTCAGTGATGTAAGGCATGTTTGCAGCTTTTGCTTTTTCAGCAACGATGTCTTTTGCTTGTTTTTTGGTAGCAACAAATAATATTTTTCTACCTGATGCAGCGATTTTTTTCAAAGCTTCATTAGCCTCTTCAATTTTTGCTGCAGTTTTATATAGATTGATAATGTGTATACCATTACGTTCCATATAAATGTACGGAGCCATATTTGGATCCCATTTTCTAGTCATGTGTCCGAAATGGACACCTGCTTCTAGTAATTCTTTTACTTCTACTTTGTTTGACATTTTTTTTACTAGTTTACGTTCTGTTGATTAGCAATGTATGAATGGCGATTGCTCGGCTAAATACATTTAGATGCTAAACTAATTCCTACCTCGGTAGGCAACAACAACATTGTTTTAAATTCAATAATAAATTCAATGAGTCTTGAATAAATGTATTCAAGACAGGCAATATTAACGTTTCGAGAATTGAAATTTCTTACGAGCTTTCTTTTGACCGAATTTCTTACGTTCAACCATTCTTGGATCTCTTGTCAATAAACCTTCTGGTTTCAAGATTAGTCTGTTTTCAGCATTTACTTCACACATAACGCGTGCTAATGCCATTCTTACAGCTTCTGCTTGTCCAGTTGAACCACCTCCGTGAACGTTTACTTTTACGTCAAAGTTAGTTGCATTTTCTGTCATAGACATAGGTTGCATAACTTTGTACTGTAAAGTAGCAGTTGGGAAGTAAGTCGCGAATTCTTTTTTGTTTACAGTGATTACTCCTGTTCCTTCCGAAACATAAACACGTGCAACAGCGGTTTTTCTTCTACCGATTTTGTGAATAACTCCCATTACTTAAGATCGTTAAGGTTAACTGTTCTTGGTTTTTGTGCACCTTGTTTGTGCTCAGAACCAACAACAACATTTAAATTTCTGAAAAGTTCAGCACCAATTTTGTTTTTTGGTAACATTCCTTTTACCGCTTTTTCCACTAGTAATGCAGGGTTTTTCGATTGCAATACTTTAGCGGTTAAAGTTCTTTGTCCCCCTGGGTAACCTGTGTGACGCATGTAGATTTTCTCGTCCATTTTGTTACCTGTAAGGTTGATTTTTTCTGAGTTGATAACGATTACGTTATCCCCACAGTCAACGTGCGGTGTGTAACTTGGCTTGTACTTACCTCTAAGGATCATTGCGACCTTTGATGCAAGACGTCCTAAGTTATGCCCATCAGCATCTACAACAATCCACTCCTTTGTAACGGTGGCTTTGCTTGCTGATTGTGTCTTGTAGCTTAATGCGTCCATAATATTATTTAAATTAAACATTCCATCCCCATTAAAGGGGATGCAAAAGTACAATTAATTATTTTAAATACAAATACCTGCAAAAGAATAATTTCGAGATGTTTTGGTACTGATTATCAATTGTATATTTGATATTCCTTGGATCGCATCTCTTTAAGAATTATTGTTAATGGAGACTTTCTATTTTTATATTACTTTTGTTGTCAATAATAATACTTTATATTGCAATTCAAAGGTACGAGAGCTTAAGTTACAAATTGTTGTTTTTGATTCGATAAACACAGCAATTGGTTAGTCGGTAAAAGCCTCGATGCCCTTAATTACTAATAAAAGTCAACACATACTTAGATTATGAAAGTCAAAGCAACTCTTAAACAAATTGCAAAAGAACTTAATGTTTCTGTTTCTACAGTTTCAAAAGCGCTTAATGATAGTCCTGAAATTAGTGATCAAACAAAGATAAAAATTAAGGAATATGCGAAATTAAAGAATTATAAACCCAACGTCATAGGTTTGAATCTTAAAAACAGGAAGACAAAAACGATAGGGGTTATTATTCCGAATATTCTGAATTCTTTTTTTGCCAAGGTATTTAGCGGCATAGAAAAAGTGGCTGATGAAAAAGGGTATAATGTTATTATGTGTATCTCGAACGAGTCTTTGGATAAAGAAGCGCACACTCTTGAGATGTTGAGTAATGGTACAATCGACGGTTTTATTTTATCGGTTTCTGAGGAAGCCCAAAAACTTCATGAGTTCAATCATTTTGCGTCAATTATTAACGACGGTACTCCTATAGTAATGTTTGACAGAATCGCTGACGGAATAGAATGCGACAAAGTGGTTGTTGATGATTTTGATTCCGCAATAAACGCCACGCAACAATTAATAGATTTGGGATGCAAGAACATCGCTTTAATTTCTTCGATAGATAATTTGAGCGTTGGTAAACTCAGGGCCGATGGCTACCTGAAAGCATTGGAGAAAAACGATATTGCCGTAAACCCTAAATTAATTCTTAGGACGGAGTCCGAAGAGGATCTAAACGAAAAAATAGAGGAGTTTTTTGATGCAAATACAATTGACGGAATTTTTGCTTTAGAAGAAAGTGATTCTGTGGCGGCATTGAAGTACGGTCTTAAAAAAGGGTATAAAATTCCTGAGGAGCTTTCCATTATCGGTTTTGCTGATGGAATACTTGCTTCCAGAAGATTGTCCCCAAGCTTAACTACGGTTAGTCAACATGGTGTGGAAATTGGAGAAGTAGCTGCCAGATTGCTTATCGACAGACTGGAGTCTGAGGAAGAAAATAAACCATATGAAACGGTTGTCATCAAAACTAAATTGAAAGAAAGAGAATCGACCAGGAAATTATAGTCTCAAATTTGGAATTTTACAATAAACCCCACAAAGGAAACAGGACTTTTTCTTTGTGGGGTTTATTGTAAAATATATTGTTTTGCAGTCTTTTTAAGAAAAAAAAACAATATCTTTATTGCTTATAATCAATAAGTTATGTAGGTATGAGAAAAAAATACTTTTTACTCGCATTTTGTTTTTCTTTAAATATCTGTTTTGCCCAAAAAGATGTTTTTGACATAGCCAGAAATGGAACCGTTGAAGAAGCAAAGGAACTGCTAAAAGTGGATTCAGAATCATTTAACGTTAAAAACGGTGATGGCTTTTCACCATTAATCTTGGCTTGTTATCGAGGGAATAACAAAGTTGCAAATTTTCTAATCGAAAACGGAAGCGATATAAACGACAATAGCAACATGGGAACAGCATTAATGGCGGCAGTCGTAAAAGGAAATTCTGAAATTGTTAAATTACTCTTGGATAAAAAAGCTAACGTTAATATTGCTGATGCAAACGGATCTACTGCACTTATATATGCCGCAATGTTTAAAAAATATGACATTGTAGGGTTGTTGATTAAAGCGAATGCACATCCCGATTTTAAAGATAACCGAGGTAATTCCGCGGTTGATTATGCAATACTTGCAGATGATGATAAATTAATTGAAATTCTAAAAACTAAATAGCTATGAAAAACTCTACTTTAATTTTATTTGCTCTTTTTATTGTTTCGAACATGTTTGGCCAAACGTTCACTACCGGGACAATAGTATTGTCAAATACAGCTGGGCTGGCGTATTCTGCAAAAATAGACGTTTCTTCAACCCTAGTTACATTGACTATGATCGGGCCCAGTGACCGCTATCTTGGACTTGGTTTTGGCGTTAATGCCATGACAGCCGGCGGGGATGTTGTAATATGTACGGGCACAGTATTGTCGGATCGGACTTTTGATGGACCAGAAATTCCGCCATCATTAGATGCAACGCAAAATTGGACTATCACTTCAAATACAATTTCCTCTGGGGTCAGAACTTTAATCGCAACGAGATCTCTGGTTTCTCCCGGAAATTATACATTCAGTAATTCAGCTGGTTCTTTAATGCTAGTATGGGCAAGATCAAATACCGCAAGTTTTAGTGTGGTTTATCATGGGTTAACTAATAGAGGTGCGCTTACCAAAAATCTTACACTTGGCAATGAGGACTTCGTTATTGAATCTTTTAAAATGTACCCAAATCCTGCTAAGGAGTATCTGATAATAGAACTTCCTATTATGGTTACTTCAGGAGTGGTAAAAGTGTATGATAATTTGGGGAGAGTAGTCAGAAACCAAAAAGTTACTGCAGTAGACAATGCCGTGAATACTTCAGATCTGACAGCTGGTTTGTACACCGTTGTTATTAGAACTGATTATGGAAACAGTACAAAAACATTGATTGTCGATTAGTATAGTGGTTTGATGATTACATAAAAAAGGGTCAGTTTAATCAAACTGACCCTTTTTTATTGAAATTAATGCGCTTCTAGCCAATCTCTACCGGATCCTAAATCAACATCTAACGGAACTTCCAGTTTAAAGGCGTGTTCCATTTCATATTTAATCATTTGCTTTATTTCTTCCAATTCTGAATTGTGAACATCAAATACAAGTTCATCATGAACCTGAAGCAACATCTTGCTTTTAGAGTTTTCTGAAGTCAGTTTTTTGTGGATATTAATCATTGCGATTTTTATTATGTCGGCGGCACTTCCCTGGATTGGTGCGTTAACCGCATTACGTTCTGCGCCACCTCGTACGATTGCGTTTTGCGAGTTAATGTCCTTTAAATAACGACGACGTCCCAGAATGGTTTGTACGTATCCATTTTCCCTCGCAAATTCGATTTGATCTTGAATATAAATTTTTAATCTAGGATAACTTTTATAGTATGCCTCAATCAAAGTCGCACTTTCTGATCGTGAAAGCGATGTTTGATTACTCAATCCAAATGCAGAAACTCCATATATTATACCAAAGTTCACCGTTTTTGCATGGCTACGCTGTTCTCTAGTAACTTCTTCCAATGGAACGTCAAATACTTTTGAAGCGGTAGATTTATGAATGTCTTCGTGGTTTTTAAATGCCGCAATCATATTTTCCTCGCCACTCAATGCCGCAATGATGCGCAATTCTATTTGCGAATAATCTGCAGATACTAAAGTGTAGTTCTCATCTCTTGCCACAAATGCTTTTCTTATTTGTTGCCCTCTTTTTGTGCGTATAGGAATATTCTGTAAGTTGGGGTTGTTAGAGCTCAAACGTCCAGTTGCGGCCACTGTTTGCATATAATCAGTATGCACTCTCAAGGTGACAGGGTCCACTTGATTTGGCAAAGCATCCACGTAAGTATTTTTTAGTTTTATCAGTTGGCGCCAATCCAGAATGTCTTTTACAATTTGATTTTCATTAGCTAAGTTACTTAAGACCTCTTCACCCGTTGCATATTGCCCTGTTTTGGTTTTCTTTTGTTTGACCGCGCCAATTTTTAATTTGTCAAATAATATGTCTCCGAGTTGCTTTGGAGAAGCTAGATTGAAATTTTCTCCAGCAATTTCATAAATGGTGGCTTCCAGTTTTTTAATATCATTGTCTAAATCATGTGACAGCGACTTCAAGAAATCGGTGTCCAGTCGGATGCCTTCTTTTTCCATGTCCGCCAAGACCTTTACCAAAGGAATCTCGATCTCTTCAAAGAGTTTTTTTGTTTCGGTTTTCTCTAATTCGACAGAAAAAAGTTGTTTTAACTGGAAGGTGACGTCAGCGTCTTCGGTAGCATATTCTTTGATTTCTTCCAAATCAATCTCGCGCATTGATTTCTGGTTCTTTCCTTTTTTCCCAATTAATGCCTCTATCGACTTTGGTGAGTATTTTAAATAGGTTTCTGATAGTATATCCATGTTATGTCGCATATCCGGATTGATCAGATAATGTGCAATCATGGTATCAAATAATTTCCCTTCTACATTAATATTGTAATTAGAGAGAATTTTAAGGTCATACTTTAGGTTTTGACCAATTTTCTCAATTGATTCATTTTCGAAAAAAGGAATGAATTTATCAATCAAAACCTGGGCTTCCTCTTTGTTTTCCGGAAAAGGAACGTAATATCCTTTTCCTTTTTCGAATGAAAATGAAATACCGACAAGTTCCGCATGTAGCGCATCCAGCCCTGTAGTTTCAGTGTCAAAACAAACGGATTCTTGTTTTATTAAGTTTTGCAACAGTAATTTCACGCCCAAGTCGCCTTGTATAATCTGATATGAATGTTCCGTGTTTTCTAATGTATTGTAATATTGGTGACGCGTCTCATCAGAAGTTTCATTAGGGATAGCGCTTGCAAAAAGATCAAACTGTTCCTCTTTTTTCGGTTGCGGTTTTTTATATAATTTGGCTTCTTCGGCAGCAGTGTTCGTTGCGGTTCCGCCTTTTTTGAATATGGCATCAAACTGTTCCGCCATTCTTCGGAATTCCAACTCATTAAAAAGAGCGTCCGTTTTCTCGACATCTGGAGTTGATAATTCATAATCGGTTTCGTCAAAAACGACAGGGCAATCAAGAAGTATGGTAGCCAACTTTTTAGACAAAAGTCCTTTCTCTTTGTTCGCTTCAACATTTTCCTTCATTTTTCCTTTCAACTTGTCCGTATTGGCTAGAAGGTTTTCCATCGTCCCGAATTCTTTAAGGAATTTCTTTGCAGTCACTTCGCCCACTCCCGGAAAGCCAGGGATATTATCGGCGACGTCGCCCATCATGCCCAGAAAATCAATAACCTGATCAGGCCTTTCTATTTCGAATTTTTCTAATACTTCTGGAACACCCCAAATTTCTATTCCATTACCCATTCGGGCAGGTTTATACATGAAAATATTTTCAGATACCAGTTGCGCAAAATCCTTATCTGGAGTAACCATAAAGACTTTATAGTTTTCTTTTTCGGCCTGTTTTGCAATGGTTCCTATTAGGTCATCAGCCTCATAACCTTTTACTTCTATGATAGGGATATGCATGGCACACAATAATTTTTGGATATACGGAATAGCAATTTTTATTGCCTCGGGGGTAGCATCTCGATGGGCTTTGTATTCCGGAAAAATTTCGTTTCTCAAGTTACTTCCACCATTATCGAATGCAACCGCCAAATGATCAGGTTTCTCTCTCTTGATGACATCCATTAAGGAATTCATGAATCCCATAATCGCCGAAGTGTCCATTCCTTTGGAGTTGATTCGAGGGTTTTTTATAAAGGCGTAATAACCACGAAAAATTAAAGCGTAGGCATCAAGAAGAAAAAGGCGTTTTTGTTGTGACATAATTGTGATTTTGAAAAGATTTCAAAAGTACAAAACTTAAAAGATAAAGAAGTGACAGATTTTAATATTTATGATAATCTGCCATATTGATTTTGTTTTTTTGAATTTAGCTGTTGGGTGCATAAATTTAGAATTAAAGAAGAGTCTTACGTTAATCGAAAATTACAGAACGCGTACCTGACAGCAGAAATTTGGTATGATTTTAGTTAAATATTGATTAATTTAAACTCATAGTAATTGCTTAATTTGTTATTTTGCCTAAAAATATAATTATAATGGTTATCCGTATACTTTTACTAAGTTTTGTCCTTCTTGTAATTGAACTATATGCCTTTCAGGCTTTAAAAACTTTGGTAAAATTAAAGTGGATTGTGGTTTCTTACCAAATTATCAGCGTGCTCGTTTTGCTTTTTATCGTTTATTCTTTTTCGAAATTTGACCGTTCTGTTGGACAAACACAACAAACGATGTTTACCATGGGACTGCTGCTGGTAGTATATATCCCGAAAATGATTCTGACTTTGTTGTTGCTCGGAGAGGATATCTTTAGGGTTGGGTCTGGTTCCGTCAATTATTTTTTAGAAAATGACAATGTGACCTTTCTTAATTCCAGACGAAAATTTGTCAGTCAGATAGGTTTAGGTTTGGCCGCAATCCCTTTTATGTCACTAATTTATGGGATAACTATTGGGAAGTACAATTATAAAGTTATAAAACAACGTATATTTTTCCCCGATTTGCCTGATGCATTTGACGGTTTTACGATCACGCAAATATCAGATGTGCACAGCGGCAGTTTTGATAATCCAGACAAGATTAATTATGCCATTGATTTGGTCAACGAACAAAATTCAGATATGATTTTGTTTACCGGCGATATCGTAAATACGGACGCAAAGGAAATGCATCCTTGGATAGAGACCTTCAACAGAATTCAAAAACATGAGTATGGTAAATACTCTGTGCTGGGGAACCATGATTATGGTGAATATGTCACTTGGCCCAGCGAAAAAGATAAGGAAGATAATTTTCAAGCGATTAAAGATCTTTACGGAGAAATCGGTTTTAAATTGATGTTGAATGAACACACTTATATTGAAAAGGGCAGTGATAAAATTGCATTAATTGGAGTGGAAAATTGGGGACATAATTTTAAAAAGGCGGGAGACATCAATAAAGCTTCTCAGGGGATAGAAAGAAAAGATTTTAAAATCTTGATGAGTCATGACCCGAGCCATTGGGATTATGAAATCAAAAACCACGAAAATAATTTTCACTTAACTTTGTCGGGTCATACCCACGGTATGCAGTTCGGTATTGAAATTCCGGGTTACTTCAAATGGAGTTTGGCGCAATATGTTTATGCGCAATGGGCTGGTTTATATGAAAATTTGGGCCGATATGTATATGTAAATAGAGGGTTTGGCTTTCATGCTTATCCGGGAAGGGTAGGAATCATGCCCGAAATTACTGTCATCGAACTAAAAAAAGGGAAGAATGTAGCATAATTCGTTAAAAAGGCTACATTTGTAAATTAATGTCTATGTTTTTAAGTGGATTTAAAAATTAAAATTTTTGGTTTTATGTCAAAATTTGGAGAACTTATAAGTGCACAAGTACCTGTGTTAATTGATTTTTACACAGATTGGAATGAATCCTCGGTTTCCATGCATCCTGTCATCAGAGATGTTGCAGCTGCCCTTGGTGACAAGGCTAAAGTCATTAAAATAGATGTGGATAAAAACCAAGAATTAGCCGATGCTTTACGCATAAAAGGACTTCCTACGCTCATGATATATAAAGCGGGACAAATGATATGGAGGCAGTCAGGTGAACTGGATGCAAATACCATTATCGCTATCGTACAAGAACAATTGTAATTTCTTGTTTTGTATTTCTATCCGATTGTTTCGTAAATAAAGTTGTTTTTATCCAGATAATCTAGCACTTTAGGTAGCGCATATTCAAGGTTTTTGAATGCCTTTACACTGTCATGGAAAACGATTATACTCCCTGTTTTTGCATTTGAAACCACATTTTCTAGGCATTTCTCTCTTGATATTGTCTGGTCAAAATCAGCACTGAGCACATCCCACATTACTATTTTATATCCCTTTTTCAGCACTTTCGCTGCCTGTTTTGGCGTGATTTTTCCATAAGGAGGACGGAATATTTTAGACTTATTTTTGCTGTCGCCCACAGTCAAATCGGAAATTGCATTGTCGCAAAGAGAAATGTTTGTGGAGTATTCTTCCGTGCTTGTTTTCCATCCATTCAAATGATTAAAGGTATGATTCCCTATGGCGTGCCCCCCGTTAATTGTTTTTGTAAATATCGAAGGGTATGCCTCGATGTTTTTTCCTATAAAAAAGAAGGTGGCTTTGGCATTGTGCTGATGCAACTGTTCCAAAACCCATTCCGTTATTTGGGGCGTTGGTCCGTCATCAAACGTGAGATAGACTTTATTTTCATTGTTGGGTAAATCCCATACGTACTTTGAAAATATTTTCTTTATGATTGAATTTGTTTTTATCCAGTAAAACCCCATCTTTTATTTTTAGTTTAAATATAAAAAAAACGTGGCATAATCTCAAGATTATGCCACGTTTTTAAAAGTTGTATTTTATTCAAAAATCACTCTTTTTCACGACCAAAGCGCTCAAACATGTTGATGTAAGTGTTGAAAACGGTTTTGTTTTTGTTGTAAAACGCCAGATCTCCATTTTCTTTCATCACCTGTAATAAACTTCTGTAGCGTTCGATGTCAGTTATTATGTCAACCGCAATGCTGCTTTGGTCCGAAGGGGGTAAGCTAGCGTAGTAGTTTAGGTTCTCTTTGTACTTGGTCATTAATTTCCCCAAAAGATCCTGAGCCTTGGCTTTTTCGTCCACTTGATAATACCCTTTTGCAAACGGTTCCACCAACGAGTAATAGCCGAATTTATCGAGCGGCATTTTTGTCATGGCCAATTCGATAACTTTTTTGGCTTTTTCGATTTTGCCTTCTTCGATTAATTTATCCATCAATCGGGCAAGATTAGTCCTGTAGGTTATGCTTTCTCTTCTGGTTTCCGGATCATGATATATTTTATCGCTGTCGCTATTTCCCCATTCCCATTTCATGATATTGGTGTACATTTTATCAGTATCAATACGTCCCATGTCTAGGGGGGTTCCGTCTTTAGATATCTTTGTTTGTAACGGGACTAGTTTGTAAACCATACCGTCCAATTGAAGGTATTCTTTCATCCAAAGATAATCTTCGTTATCGAAGGCGCCACCGCTAAAGTAGATAGGTCTTTTCCAGTTATTATTGGCTACAATATCAAGCATCATCAACCTGTTTTTATAAATTGCATTTCCTTTGATGTCAATGTCAATATAAGGTACTATTGAATCATTATACTTAGCGGCAACTACGTTGTTTTTTATGATGCTGTTCTTGTCAACAGGAATTCTGATTTTATTTGTTGGGTAAAAATGGATCGTTTGTCCATTTTGCATACCAACAGTTGATTGTGGGTTTTTGATAAAATCGATGAAGTCTTTTATGTCCCATCTGCTTTCTGTTTTAGGAATATGTACGACATAGTCCAGTTTGTCCCCCACATATTGGTCATGTGTGAAAGAAATTGGCAACGGATCGGATTCATAGGTTTTGGTTTTCATTTGGTCAATGTACCAATCGGTCATGAAAAGGCTTGTATTCACGATTTTCACGTCGGTCCTGATTTGTTCGATTTCCTGCGCGTACCAGAGCGGGAAGGTGTCATTATCGCCTATAGTAAATAGAATGGCGTTAGGGTCGCAAGAGGTCAAGTAAGCCTTTGCCATCGCTAATGCGGTATATTTCCCGGAACGGTCATGATCATCCCAGTTTTGTGAGGCCATGAGAACTGGTGCCGCTAATAAACTGGCGCATATAATGACTGGGCCAGCGATTTTTGGCGCTAGATATTTTCGAGCGCTATCATAGATTGCATAGACCCCTATGCCTATCCATATGGCAAACACATAGAAGGAGCCAACCAGGGCATAGTCTCTCTCTCTGGGTTCAAAGGGTCTTTCGTTCAAATAAATTTTCAAGGCAAATCCGGTAAAAAGGAAAAGAACCAATAGGACGTAAAAACTTTTCAAATCTTTCTCGGCATGATATAGTAAGCCTATGATTCCAAGTAAGAATGGCAAAAAGTAATAAACATTGCGGCCTTTGTTGTTTAGAACGTCGGAGGGTAAATTATCTTGTGAGCCTAGATGCAATTCGTCAATAAACTTTATTCCGCTAAGCCAATTTCCGTCCTGATTATCGTATCTTCCTTGTACGTCATTTTGGCGTCCGACAAAATTCCACATCAAATACCTCCAATACATATAGCCAAATTGGTATTCAAACATGAAACTGAAATTATCGACTGTCGTTGGTTTGTCTATGATCAAATATTCCCCGTAACTTTTCAGAAATTTCACATAGCCGTCATTGTCAATCTGTTTTTGCGCATACGCTTGTCTAAATTCGGCTACCGTTTTTTGGATTTCATTCTTCAGCTGAGCGATGGCTTTGTTGTAATCCTCTTCGGATATTTTATTTACATCGATTCCGTATTGTGCCAAATCATCCTCATATGGGTAATTGGGATTTAATCGGAAATTCGGTGCATTAGTGAAATTCATATAATTTTCAATATGATCGGTACTCCACATTCTAGGGAGAATTGTCTTTTGGGCATCGTCGCTATTTTGCTCCGCATTTTTAAAATTATTGACAATGACATATTTGCCAGTTTTATAATCCCTCTCGTAGTTGGGAGCTTTGTCAAGATAAGGTTTGTCTTTGTCCAGTCCAGCGAAAGTTTCGGTGTATTGTGGCCCGTAAAACAACGGGTTTGACCCATATTGTTCCCTGTTGTAATAGGCCAGTACCTCCCTTGCATCAGAAGGTTTGTTCTCGTTGATGATTACATTGGCATTCGCACGAATAGGCAGCATGGTCCAAGTTGAAAACCCTATCAAAATGAATAAGATGCATAATATAAGTGTGTTGTAAACTACAAGGCCTTTGTTGTTGGTGTATTTTAAGCCAAAATAAAACAATGCCGAAAGCAATATAGTTACCAATATTGTTCCTGAGTCAAAAGGCATGCCTAAGTCATTAACCGTGAAAATTTCAGTTTTCGCAAAGAAAGACATCGTCAACGGCAATAATAATTTGAATATGAAAAGCAAAATTGACACAACCACAACATTCGCGATGATGAAATTTTTGATTGTAACGGTTTTATAGTGTTTGAAATAATATAAAAAGCCAATCGCGGGTATTGTTAATAAGGCCATGAAATGCACTCCAAACGAGAGCCCAACAACAAGTGATATAACTAATAGCCATCTGTTTCCTCTTGGAGAATCCATATCCTGCTCCCAACGCAGTCCCAACCAAAAAAGGAGCGATATGAATAATGAAGCCATGGCGTACACTTCTGCTTCCACCGCATTGTACCAAAAACTGTCTGAATAGGTATAGGCTAAAGCACCGACAAAAGAGCTTCCGAGAATTACAATTGCATTGCTTTTATTAATTTGATTTTTCAAGTTTTCATCAAGACCTGAGTCAGAAACCCTGGAAACCAGTTTTTTCAAAATCATGGAGGAGGACCAGAACATAAATAAAATGGTAAAAGCGCTTGAGAAAACAGAGGTCATATTTACCATTAGGGCAATGTGCTGATTATCTGAGGCGAACATAGCAAAAAAAGCGCCAATCATCTGGAACAAAGGAGCTCCGGGAGGATGTCCCACTTCAAGTTTTGCGGCAGTGGCGATATATTCTCCACAATCCCAAAAACTCATTGTTGGCTCAACGGTTAACGTATAAGTTACTAATGCAATCCCAAATGCTAACCAGCCAATAATCGTATTCCATTTATTGAAGTTGAATGTCTCCTTATTCATGTATTGAAATTTAGTTATAATATAAGTTACAAAGAAAATGTTTTTTTATTTAAGGTTGTGGGGATTCGCCAAATTTTCTGTCAAACTAATTATATTTACTAACGTATTGGTTTTTAGTATTTTTAGAAATGATGTTTGGGCGCTTGGATTTTTATTGGATTTTTTTTTGATAAAAAGGCAAAAAAAGTTTGCGCAAACTAAATTTTATTATAAATTTGCACTCGCTTAGCAGCACTGATGGTCTATGGTGTAATGGTAACACAACTGTTTTTGGTGCAGTCGTTCAAGGTTCGAGTCCTTGTAGACCAACAGAAAGCCTCTCAATTTATTGAGAGGCTTTTTTTATGCGGTTTTTTTTAAAGCAGTGGGTTTGACAGGAAATATTTCGATGCGATCAGTTTTTCAGTAAAAGCGCATTTAAATTTTAAAAGTGATTACTGGTTTAACGGCATGATTTACTAAATCTTCGCTAATGCTACCTGTGAAAAAATGCGCTAAACCCGTCCTGCCATGGGTACATAATCCAATTAGATCAGCATCAATAGCATTAGAAAAGTTGCGAATCCCTTTTTCTATATTAACGTCGTTATAAATGTGGGTGGTGTAATTTTTGATGTCAAAACCAGACATGAAATCGCGAATAATTTGTTCGGAAATAGCTGTGGGTTTGAAGCTATTAGGTGTGCATATCATTACCAGGTGGAGTTTTGCATTAAAAATAGCGGCAAAAGCTACCATTTTTTTAAATGGTTTTTTTATTTCTTTTGAAAAATCTGATGCGAAAACAAAATTGGAAGGTTTGAATTCAGTGGTGTTTTTTTTAATAACCAGCACTGGGACGTCGGATAAACGGACCACTTTTTCGGTATTGGAGCCTATCAGTACTTCTTCGATGCCGGAGACCCCGTGGGAACCCATGACAATCAAATCTGTTTTATTTTTGCTGGTAAAGGAAAGTATCCCGTCAAAAGCCTTTTCGAATTTCACCGATTCGGTTACTTTTATCCCTTTCAGAAAATTTTTCTCTTTGGTTTTTTGAAGCTTTTCGTTTGCTTTTCTGATGAATAGCATTATCTCGGGTATGCCTGTTGCTCCAGTTATAGCGTCGTTCATTTGATTTGGAATTTCCAGCATATGGAGTAAAAATATTTCACCATTCGTCTTTTTTGCTATTTGCGCGGCCACTTTTAATGCATTATCCGCATGTGCCGAAAAATCTGTTGGAACTAGAATTCGTCTCATAAATCTGAAGGATTAAATTATCGGAAAAACCTTTGTTTTAATGCTTCAATAAAGATAAGAAATATTTTAACAGCAATCTATCATTTCATTTTATAAAAAAAACACTATATTTGCACCGTTATTTATTAAAATCTAAGTAATGAGGGGACTAAATGTCCCCTCTTTTTATAAAAATATGACATTTAAAGAAAAAGTAAATTTATTGTTGACTGAAGCTCTATCAGAAAAGGAATCGCTTTTCTTGATTGACCTTACGATTACGGATGCTTTTAAAGTTATTATAACTTTAGATGATGACAATGGCGTGGTATTGCAGGACTGTATTGACATCAGTCGCGTAATTGAGAGCAATTTGGACAGGGAAGAGCAGGATTTTTCTTTGGAAGTAGCCTCGGCTGGGGTTTCTTCGCCATTAAAACACATCAGACAATACAAGAAAAATATAGGTAGAACGTTGATTGTGAAAACTAAAACAGAAAATATAGAGGCAGAATTAGTGGATGCTAATGATGATTTTGTAATTTTGTCGTGGAAAGCAAGAGAACCTAAAAAAATAGGAAAAGGTAAAGAAACAGTCCAAAAGACGCTTGAAATACCTTATGGAGACATAAAAGAAGCAATTGTTACAGTAACATTTTAATTAAAGAATTCGCATGGAAAACTTAGCATTAATCGATTCATTCTCAGAGTTTAAAGATGATAAACTTATTGATCGTGTAACGCTTATGGCAATTTTGGAAGATGTATTTAGAAATGCATTGAAGAAAAAATACGGTTCAGACGATAATTTCGATATCATCATAAATCCTGATAAGGGAGACATGGAAATCTGGAGAAGAAGAGTAATCGTTGCTGACGAAGATCTAGATTTTGAAAACGAAGAAATTACTTTAACAGAAGCGAGAAAAATCGAGCCTGATTTTGAAATTGGTGAAGATGTTTCCGAAGAAGTGAAGTTGATTGATTTGGGAAGAAGAGCGATTTTGGCTTTGCGTCAAAATTTGATTTCTAAAATTCACGAACATGACAACACGAATCTTTACAAGCAATTTAAAGATTTAATAGGCGAAATTTATACTGCCGAAGTGCACCACGTGAGACCTAGAGTAGTAATCTTGGTTGATGATGAAGGAAACGAAATCATCTTGCCGAAAGAAAAACAAATACCATCTGATTTTTTCCGTAAAGGAGATAATGTTCGTGGAATTATCGAAAGCGTTGAACTAAAAGGGAATAAACCGCAAATTATTATGTCGAGAACTTCTGAGAAGTTTTTGGAAAAATTATTTGAACAAGAAATTCCTGAAGTTTTTGACGGATTGATATTGGTTAAAAATGTGGTAAGAATACCAGGCGAGAAAGCGAAAGTTGCGGTAGACTCTTATGATGACAGAATTGACCCTGTAGGGGCATGTGTCGGAATGAAGGGCTCTCGTATTCATGGTATCGTACGTGAATTAGGAAATGAGAATATAGATGTTATTAATTATACTGATAACATACAATTATATATAACAAGAGCATTAAGTCCTGCAAAAATATCTTCCATTAAAATTAATGAAGAGACCAAAAGAGCTGAAGTGTTTTTGAAACTGGAAGAAGTTTCAAAAGCGATTGGTAGAGGAGGTCATAATATTAAATTGGCGGGATTGCTTACCGGTTATGAGTTAGACGTTATTCGTGAAGGTGATGTTGCTGGCGCAACTGCTGATGATGATGATGTTGAATTAACTGAGTTTTCAGATGAAATTGAAGACTGGGTTATTGAAGAATTCGCTAAAATTGGATTGGATACCGCAAAAAGTATCTTAAAACAAGATGTAGAAGATTTAGTAAGAAGAACAGACCTAGAAGAGGAAACGATTCTAGATGTAATGAGAATATTGAAAGAAGAATTTGACAGTTAGTCAATGTATCTTCAACGATAAACATGCCACTTTATAATTTTCTTGGTCGATAAGTATCGAGTTAGGAGTAAAGTGAGGAATAACAAAAAAGGTAATAATAAAAAGGTTTTATGTCTGAAGAGAGAATTATTAGAATAAACAAAGTTTTAAGGGAATTGAATATTTCTTTGGAAAGAGCTGTGGATTATCTAAAAGATAAAGGAATTGCTATTGAAGCAAATCCAAACACAAAAATTTCTGATGATGTATACAATGTCTTGTGCGGTCAGTTTGCAGGTGACAGAGGTAAAAAAGAGGCTTCAAAAGAAGTTGGCGAAGAGAAGAGAAAAGAGAAGGAAGCTTTGCGTGTTGAGAGAGAAAAGGAAATTGAAGATAAGCGCAAGCACGACGAAGAAGTTTTAAAACAACAACAAGAAGTTATAAAAGCGAGAGCTGTTGTAACAGGACCTGTCCAAGTTGGGAAAATAGATCTTAGCCCTAAGAAGACTCCCGCGGCTCCAGCTAAAGTTAATGTTGAAAAAACGGAGGCTCCTAAAGCTGAGGTTGCAACAGAAAAAACGGTAGTAAAAGAGCCAGTGCAGGATAAAATTGATTCAGACAAAAAAGAGATTAAACCTGTTGTTGGGATTAAAGCACCTAAAAAAGAAGAAAAAATTGAGGTAGTTAAAGAGGCTGTCAAAGAAGTGTCTAAAGACGCTACCTTAGATGTCGAAACAGCTCCGAAAGCGGATGAAGCTCCTGTTGAGGAAGCGATAACGACTCAGTATCAAAAACTATCCGGTACCAAGTTAACAGGGCAGACTATTGATTTGTCTCAGTTTAATAAGCCGAAAAAGAAAAAGGAAGAGCCTAAAATCACGCCAAACAAACCGGGAGCACCTGGTAGTGCGGCAAGTAGTGCCAATAAAAATAAACGCAAAAGAATTGCGCCAAAACCGGGTGCGCCGAGACCTCCTGGAGTTCCTGGTGCGCCAAACCCTAACAAAATTACGCCAAATGTTGGTGGGGGTGGTTATAACGCCAATAGAAGTGCCAGACCTGGATTCGTAAAAGGAAACAGACCGGCAATAGTTGCGAAAGTAGAGCCAACGGAAGAGGAAGTTAAAAACCAAATTCGTGAGACTTTAGAGAAACTACAAGGTAAAAAAGGTGGTAAATCAAAAGCGGCTAAATACAGAAGAGACAAAAGAGATACGCACCGTCAGAAATCTGATGATGAGCAAAGAGCGATAGATGAAGGAAGTAAAACTATTAAGGTTACTGAATTTGTTACTGTTGGTGAAATTGCGATAATGATGGATGTGCCAATTACGAAAGTTATTGGAACATGTATGTCTCTTGGAATCATGGTTACCATGAATCAACGTCTTGATGCAGAAACATTGACAATCGTAGCTGATGAATTTGGCTATGAAGTTGAGTTTATCACTGTTGATATTGAAGAGGCTATTGAAGTAGTTCAAGATAAAGAAGAGGATTTAGTTTTTAGAGCGCCTATCGTAACCGTAATGGGTCACGTCGATCACGGTAAAACATCTCTATTGGATTACATTCGTAAAGAAAATGTTATCGCCGGTGAATCTGGAGGAATTACACAGCATATTGGTGCCTATGGAGTGACTCTTGATAACGGTCAAAAAATCGCATTCCTTGATACACCAGGTCACGAGGCGTTTACCGCAATGCGTGCACGTGGAGCTCAAGTTACAGATATTGCCATTATTGTGATTGCTGCGGATGATGATATCATGCCACAAACAAAAGAAGCAATAAGCCATGCTCAAGCAGCAGGTGTGCCAATTATATTTGCCATTAATAAAGTGGATAAGCCAAATGCTAATCCAGAAAAAATTAAAGAGAAATTAGCAGGTATGAATTTACTTGTTGAAGACTGGGGTGGAAAATACCAATCTCAAGATATCTCTGCAAAAGTAGGTACAGGTGTAAAAGAATTATTAGAAAAAGTTTTATTGGAAGCTGAAGTATTGGATTTAAAATCTAATCCTAATAAAGCGGCTCAAGGAACTGTCGTTGAAGCTTTCTTGGATAAAGGAAAAGGATACGTTTCTACGATACTTGTCCAACATGGTACCCTAAAAGTGGGTGACTATATGTTGGCAGGAAAGCATCACGGTAAGATAAAAGCGATGCATGATGAAAGAGGAAATATAGTTACTGTGGCGGGACCTTCAACTCCAGTATCAGTATTAGGTTTAGACGGGGCAGCAACTGCCGGAGATAAGTTCAATATTTTTGAAGACGAAAAAGAAGCAAAACAAATTGCGTCAAAACGTTCGCAATTAATGCGTGAACAATCAGTTCGTACACAACGTCATATTACTCTTGATGAGATTGGACGTAGAATTGCATTGGGTCAGTTTAAAGAATTGAACGTGATCCTTAAGGGAGATGTTGATGGTTCTGTGGAAGCATTATCTGATTCGTTCTCTAAATTGTCTACTGAAGAAATTCAAATTAATATCATACATAAAGGTGTTGGAGCTATTACTGAAACTGACGTTATGTTAGCTTCCGCTTCAGATGCAATCATCATCGGATTTAATGTTCGTCCTGCAGGAAATGCTAGACAGTTAGAAGACAAAGAAGAAATCGATATCCGTTATTATTCTATTATCTACGCAGCTATCGATGACTTGAAAGATGCAATGGAAGGAATGTTAGCTCCTGAGATGAAAGAAGAAATTCTGGGTACTGCTGAAATTAGAGAGATATTCAAAATCTCTAAAGTAGGATCAATCGCAGGTTGTATGGTTATGGACGGTAAAATCGCCAGAAACTCTAAAATCAGAATTATCCGTGACGGAGTTGTGGTTCATGCAGGTGAGCTTATAGCATTGAAACGTTTCAAAGACGATGTGAAAGAAGTAGCCAAAGGTTACGACTGTGGTATCCAAATTAAAGGTTACAATGATATCGAAGAAAGAGATGTTATTGAGGCCTACCATGAGGTGGCAATCAAAAAGAAATTGAAATAGAATTCAATTCCATATATTTTAAAAAATCCCGATTCGTCGGGATTTTTTTTGTTTACAGTCTATGAGGAATGGGAGAGGTTTGAATATTTTCAGAAGCTATTTCCCGCTATTCGTTACAATCTTATTGTTTTTAAAGAAGAACAATAAGGATTTCCACTGCTATCGGGGCTATGGTTCCTGCGTACCAGAAGTTTTATTTTTTAGTTGAAGTCAGCACTGAATTAGATGTTTTCGTATTAGATTTGTTTTGAGTAATTAAGAAGCTGGACTTTGTTGGCACGGATTGAAAATCCACGCTAATCGGGTTGTCATCTCTGTTGGAACAGCTTTGTGATTACATTAGAAACAGTAGGTAAATTAAATTTTTTATTTTCATTCAGATATTTTTGAATATTTTGTTTTATAAACTTCTGGGGTAAAATAATCCCTTAAAATTAAAGTTTCTGTTGTTAAAACTTCAATTGTAAGTGGATAATCTGAAGTACAAGGGTAAAAGGTAATTTGATTATCATTTATTGAAAAATTACCATTATTACAATTTTCATTGTTGTCAAAGCTAACATAAGTCCAATTGCTTTTAAACCAAATATCATAAATTTCACCAGAGTCATGTGGAGACCATGAAGCTGAACTACCGTCGGATGAATAAATTTCCGCTATTTTCCATTTTCCAATCAGTTCTTGTGGCACATTGTTTTGAGGTTTGTCATCGTTGTTGGAACAACTTGTAGACAACATTATAGATAGTATATAGATTAAATTTTTCATTATTTTTCAATTTTTATTCAACAATTATTTTTTGGGTTATTATTTCGTTATTGATAGTCACTTTAAATATGTAAATTCCTTTTTTAAGATCATTTGTGTCAAAAGAATTGTAATCAAAATATTTTACCTCAATACCATAAATATCATGTAGTTTGGCAATTTTAATGTCTTTATCACTAACTTTTTCAATTTTAGTAGAACTTGGTTTAGCACAAGGATCTATAATCTTAAAAGCATTATACACGTTTTCTTTGGTTTTTGATATTCTGTAGCCTTCACATGGATCGGGTTCTGGAGGTGTAATTGTTTTATATACATAAGTTGTGTCACAGGCACTATTGTTGACAACTTTAATTAATGCATTAATTGACCAATTCGTACTGTTGCCATGAGCTAAATTTTCAAAACTGTTGATAGCAGAGCCCATTACAGGATTTCCTGTTGATGAAATTTTCTCCCATTTAATATATGTAATGTTTTGCTTGTTGATATCTGAATTAACACCTGTCAATTCCAAAAAGACATAATTAGTGTCAGGTCCAAGTGTAACGTCAACTTTTGGTTTACCTATCCATATTTCCTTTTGAAACGTTAATCCATTCATGACAGCAGTAACTGAAGCTGATTCATTGATAGAAGTGTTTACAGGTTTTACGGTAATGCTATTACTGGTACTGTTTAATACTTGAAGTTTTGAAGAGGACGTAAAAGTTGCCGTCCCACAAGGTACACTATAGGTAGTTGTTTCATCACTGCAAATAGTTGATTTGCCGAATAAAGTTAAAGCAGTACAATTGCAGCTTATAACGGCTTGTAAAACAGTCTCATTTAAAATGGCATCTCGCATCCTGATTCCCTGTTGATTGGTAAAATGGTTTAAACACGAAGGCCTAGTATAAGACATTATGTTTTCAGTATCAGGATTATAGCCGTCATTTTTTGTGTAATTACAATTTGAATCAACCCAGTAAGGATTAATACTATTATTAAGATTTCTTAGTCCTGAATCAGGTGAAGTGTCGCAAATCAAGTCGCCCGCATAACTGCAATTGTCAGCGGTTTCAATTCCAAATTGGGTTTCATGGGTGTGACGTAAGTTTAGGAAATGACCTATTTCATGAGATGATACATTTGTAATTGCGGCAGAGGCTTTTAATATTAGATTTCTACCCAATATTTCTGCCCATCCATTGAATAAAGCATTGTCAACAATATAAAAGTTGATAGCATTCGGAACATTATTGATTAAGATTAAGTCAAACTGTTGTTGCGGATATTCAATATTGTTTAAATAAGAATTATCAATATAATCATGACCAGCCTTATTGAAAGTTATATTATATGGACTGAAACTATAGTTAAGGTTGTCAACTATTAAATTTGTTTCGTAACTTGGGATACCGCCAGAACCATTATCTTCCCTTACAATATGAAAGTAGACATTTAAGCAAAGTGTTTCTTCATTGGAGCTGTTTCCATACAGCATCCTAGACAATGAAGTGTTATTTGCTATAGGCCGGTTTGTGGATGTAGCGCAAAAATCCTGTCCTAATATGAAATTGGAAAATAAAATAAAGTGTATGAATAATAATTTTTTTCTCATTTTTTCATGTTTTAAATTATACACAACTAGTAAATAAGATTGAATATATTACATTTTTTTTGAAGTTTAATACTTAATTAATAAGTTTTTTCTTTTTTTTATCCACAATATGAAGCTCTCTGGCTTTGCGTTTGCTATGCTGCGCGACGCGATAGAAACAAAAAAACCACTTCGATTCGAAGTGGCTTTTTTTTGCTAAGACTATTTAGCAATTTATCTATATCCAATTATTTTTGCGGTTTTATCAGGAGGGCATTCTCATACTGTTTCTTGATGTCAATTAGGTTGCGTTCCGCTTCTATTCGGGTTTTGAAGTTTCCGATCCAAACCTTATAATTGGGAGTGTTGAATATGATTGTTCCGTCAAGGTCCGCGAAATTTTGTTGGCATTCATTCAGCGCCTTTTTGGCTTTTTCGGCGTCGCCACTGAATATCTGGATTTTATAGCGCTCATTTACAGCTATTGAGGCGTTGATTTTTCTTTTTTCATTCAGCAATTGTTCAAATTTCGGATCCTGGGTGATAGTGACTTTTCGATCCTGGGCTTTAGAATTGATGGTCATAATACATAATGCAAAAGAGTAGAAAAGGGCTTTCTGTATAGGTATAATTCTCATAACGTAATGGTTTTTAGGCAAAAATAGTATTTAATGGATGAATGCAAAACATAATTATTATTTAGAATAAATATAAATTGAAATTAAGATTATTTTAAGGTTTTGTGAATAGTTCATAAATCGTATTTTTGTCGAAGTTTAAAATAAGGGAACAGTTTCGCTATAAGAGTTTATAGAGAAAACTGTGCCAATTTTTAGTAGATAATCATTATACTTTATGAAAAAGGTGGGTAACCATAATTCGACCTCAAGGAAAATGCTTTTTAGTTTAGCTTTAATGCTGACTTTTTCCTTAACTTCAATTGCACAAGTTGCTACTCCAGCAGCGGCAACTGAAGCTCCAGTAGCCACACAAGGTGCTGACCCAGTAAAGGGTAAAGAACTTTTTAATTCAAATTGTGCTGCGTGTCATAAGCTTGATGGCAAGTCAACTGGTCCTGCATTAAGGGGGATATCAGGAAAATATGATATGGCATGGATCTACAAATGGGTTCACAATAGTTCTGATTTGATAAAATCTGGAGATGCCGCAGCTATAAAAGTTTTTGAAGAGAACAACAAAGTGCCAATGACTGCTTTTCCTGCTTTGTCGGAAGCGGATATTGATAACATTATAGCTTATACTTCAGAGCCAAAAGCTGAAGCTCCTGCTGCTGTCGCTGGTGGTCCAGCTGTTGGTGGTGCTGCTCAAGAAGGTGGGATTTCTAATAATATCATTTTAGGAGCTCTTGCTCTTGTTATGGTAATGTTGGTTGTAATGTTATTCCTGGTGAATAATGTTTTGAGAAAAGTTGCTAAAGCAAATGGGATAGAAGTGGCTCCTAAGGCTCCGATTACTCCTATATGGAAAGCTTTCGCAAAAAATCAATTTTTGGTTTTGGTGACTTCGATATTCTTGTTATTAGCTGGTGCTTATTTTGTGTATGGTTTTTTCATGCAGATAGGTGTTGATGAAGGGTACGAGCCTATACAACCAATACATTATTCTCACAAAATTCATGCTGGTGATAATGAAATTAACTGTAAGTATTGTCACTCTGCGGCTAGAGTTAGTAAAAATGCAGGAATTCCTTCTTTGAATGTTTGTATGAACTGTCATAAGAATATTTCTGAAGTTGCTGAGTCAACTGCTACTCCTGAGTATAGCAAAGCATTCTATGACGAGCAAATACAAAAATTATATACTGCGGTTGGATGGGATAAGTCTACACAGTCTTATACTGGAAAATCACAGCCTGTTAAATGGGTTCGTATTCATAATTTACCTGATTTTGTGTACTTTAATCACTCTCAGCACGTTACTGTTGCTGGAATAGAATGTCAGACTTGTCACGGTCCAGTTGAAACGTATGAAATTCAAAAACAATTCGCTCCTTTGACAATGGGATGGTGTATAAACTGTCATAGAAAAACTGATGTTAAGATGGAAGGAAATGAGTATTATACTAAAATTCATGAAGAGCTTTCTAAAAAATACGGTGTAGATAAGTTGACTGCTGCTCAAATGGGTGGATTGGAATGCGGAAAATGCCACTATTAATCAAATTATTAAGATTTTAATATTTATATACAATGTCATCAAACAAAAAATACTGGAAAAGTGTTGAAGAACTTGAAAATGGTTCTATTGTTGAGGCGCTTAGAAATAACGAATTTGTTGAAGCAATTCCTACTGAAGAATTCTTGGGGAATAATGACGCTATGTCATCTTCAACATCACGTCGTGACTTTTTAAAGTACGTAGGATTTAGTACGGCGGCAGCTACGCTTGCAGCTTGCGAAGGTCCTGTGAACAAGTCGATACCTTACGTATTACAACCAGAACAAATCATTCCTGGAGTTGCGGATTATTATGCAACTTCTGTTTTTGATGGTTTTGATTTCGCAAATCTACTTGTTAAAACACGTGAAGGGCGTCCTATTAAAATAGACAACAATACTATTGAAGGTGCAAAATTTGCTGCTAACGCTAGAATTCACGCTTCTATATTGTCATTGTACGACAATATGCGTCTGAAAGAGCCTAAAATTGGAGGTAAAACTTCAACTTGGTCTGCGCTAGATGCTCAAATTAAATCAAGTCTTGTAGATGCTAAGGCTAATGGAGGTCAGGTAGTTTTATTAACCAATACTTTAGCGAGTCCTTCGACTGAAAAGTTGATCGGCGAGTTTATTGCTTTAAATCCAAATGCGAAGCATGTGGTTTACGATGCGGTCTCTTCTTCTGAAGCGTTAGATGCTTTCGAAACTGTTTACGGAGAAAGAGCTTTGGTTGATTACGATTTTTCTAAGGCTGCTCTTATCGTTTCTGTTGGGGCTGATTTCCTTGGAGATTGGCAAGGTGGTGCGTACGATTCGGGCTATACTCAAGGTAGAGTTCCTAAAAATGGAAAAATGTCACGTCATATCCAATTGGAGGCAAACATGACTTTGTCTGGTGCCGCTGCTGATAAGCGTTTGGCGATGTCAACTGCAAATCAAAAACAAGCATTAGTACATATATATAATGTTGTAACAGGTTCATCGGTTGCTGTGAATTTAGATGCTAAATTTAAATCTGAAGTAACAAAAGCAGCTCAACAATTAAAAGCTGCTGGATCAAAAGGACTTTTAGTTTCTGGTATCCAGGACAAAAATGCTCAATTATTGGTTTTGGCTGTTAATCAAGTATTAGCTAGTGAAGCTTTTACTACTTCTGGTACAAGACAAATAAGAAAAGGTTCAAACGAACAAGTAGCCCAATTAGTTAAAGACATGAAAGCGGGAAGCGTTCATACTTTAATAATGAGTGGTGTTAATCCAGTTTATACTTTAGCTGATTCTGCAACATTTGTTGAAGGACTTAAGAAAGTTAAAACTTCTGTTTCTTTAACTTTGAAGGAAGACGAAACTGCATTAGTTAGTACTATTGCTGCTCCGGTTCCTCACTATTTAGAAGCTTGGGGGGATTTAAGTCTTACCAAAGGAACTTATAGTTTGACACAGCCAACCATTCGTCCTTTATTCGATACAAAACAACTTCAAGATGTTTTAATGTCATTGAACGGAATGTCTGGTGCTTATTATGATTATTTAAAAGCAAGTTCATCAGCGTTTGTTGCTGGTGCTTCTTGGAATAAGGTGTTGCATGATGGTGTTGCTGTTGGGGTTTCTCAGTCGCTATCTGGTGGTTCTGCAGATTATACTGCTGCTGCGAATGCATTAGCACAATCAAAAGCTGCTGCCGGTTTTGAATTGGTATTGTACACTAAAACAGGAATGGGAGACGGACAACAGGCTAACAACCCTTGGTTACAAGAATTTCCGGACCCTATCACTAGAGTGTCTTGGGATAACTATGTTACTGTTTCGAACGCTGATGCTAAACAATTATCATTGTCTAATGAAATCGTTGCTAACGGTGGTTTGAATGGAAGCTATGCTACTATCACTACTGCTGACGGTGTGAAATTAGAGAATGTGCCGGTTATAGTTCAACCGGGTCAAGCTGTTGGAACTATTGGATTGGCTTTAGGTTATGGTCGTAAAGCGGCTTTAAAAGAAGAAATGCAGGTAGGTTTAAACGCTTATCCTTTATATAAAGGTTTTAACGATGTACAGTCTGTGACATTTGTTAAGGCGGATGGAGAACATGAGTTTGCTTGTGTTCAAGGTCAAAAAACATTGATGGGTAGAGGGGATATTATCAAAGAAACTACTTTGGAGATATTTAATTCTAAGGATGCCAAAGTGTGGAATCAAGTTCCAATGGTGTCTTTAAACCATGAAGAAGTAGCGGCGACTTCAGTAGATTTATGGGATTCATTTGATCGTTCAACAGGACATCACTTTAACCTTTCTGTTGATTTGAACGCTTGTACCGGTTGTGGCGCTTGTGTAATTGCTTGTCACGCAGAAAACAATGTTCCTGTAGTAGGTAAATCAGAAGTTAGAAGAAGTCGTGATATGCATTGGTTGCGTATCGATAGATATTATTCTTCTGAAGATACCTTTGAAGGGGATAACGAAAGAAAAGAAAATATAGCTGGTTTGTCTGACTCATTGTCTACATTCAACGAAATGGAAAAAGCAGGAGATAATCCTCAAGTTTCTTTTCAACCTGTAATGTGTCAACATTGTAATCACGCACCTTGTGAGACAGTTTGTCCAGTTGCGGCAACCTCTCATAGCCGTCAAGGTCAGAATCATATGGCATATAACAGATGTGTTGGTACTCGTTATTGTGCAAACAACTGTCCATATAAAGTGCGTCGTTTTAACTGGTTCTTGTATAACAAAAACAGTGAATTCGATTATCATATGAATGATGATTTAGGCCGTATGGTGTTGAATCCAGATGTTAATGTTCGTTCTCGCGGAGTTATGGAAAAATGTTCTATGTGTATCCAAATGACACAAGCGACTATTTTAAATGCAAAAAGAGAAGGAAGGGTTATTGTTGACGGAGAATTTCAAACTGCATGTTCAAATGCTTGTTCTAACGGAGCAATGAAATTTGGAGATGTGAATGATAAAGAATCTGAAGTGACTAAATTGTCGGAAGATGACAGAATGTATCATCTTTTGGAGCATGTTGGAACAAAACCAAATGTGATTTATCACGTTAAAGTTAGAAATACCTAGTAACAAAAAATTATTAATTAAGAAACAAGATAAAGGATTATGTCGTCTCACTACGAAGCAACCATTAGAAAACCTTTAGTTATAGGTGATAAAACTTATCACGACGTAACAGTAGATGTAGCTGCGCCTGTTGAAGGCAAAGCAAACAAACATTGGTGGATTGTATTTTCAATCGCACTAGCCGCTTTCCTTTGGGGAATAGGCTGTATCATATACACCATATCTACAGGAATTGGAACATGGGGATTAAATAAAACAGTTGGTTGGGCATGGGATATCACAAACTTCGTTTGGTGGGTTGGTATTGGACATGCTGGTACGTTGATTTCTGCGGTATTGTTATTATTTCGTCAACGATGGAGAATGGCGATTAACCGATCTGCAGAAGCAATGACTATTTTCTCGGTTGTTCAAGCCGGTTTATTCCCAATTATTCACATGGGTCGTCCATGGTTAGCATTTTGGGTACTTCCAATACCGAATCAATTCGGATCTTTATGGGTGAATTTTAACTCACCTTTATTATGGGATGTATTTGCAATTTCTACTTATTTGTCAGTTTCATTGGTTTTCTGGTGGACTGGTTTGTTACCTGATTTTGCAATGCTAAGAGATAGAGCGATAACTCCTTTTAATAAAAGAGTCTATTCTATACTAAGTTTTGGATGGAGCGGTAGAGCAAAAGATTGGCAACGTTTTGAAGAAGTGTCGTTGGTTCTTGCAGGATTAGCCACTCCACTTGTGCTTTCTGTGCATACCATTGTATCGATGGACTTTGCAACATCTGTAATACCTGGATGGCATACTACAATTTTCCCTCCGTATTTTGTTGCGGGTGCAGTTTTCTCAGGATTTGCAATGGTAAACACCTTGCTTATTATCATGAGAAAAGTATCTAACCTAGAGGCTTATATCACTATTCAACACATCGAATTGATGAACATAGTAATCATGATCACAGGTTCTATAGTCGGGGTTGCTTATATTACGGAGCTTTTTATGGCTTGGTATTCAGGAGTTGAATATGAACAATATGCTTTCTTGAACAGAGCAACCGGACCTTACTGGTGGGCATATTGGTCAATGATGACATGTAATGTATTTTCACCTCAATTCATGTGGTTTAAAAAATTACGAACAAGTATTATGTTTTCTTTTATCATGTCTATCGTTGTAAACATAGGTATGTGGTTTGAAAGATTTGTAATTATTGTTACTTCATTGCACAGGGATTATTTGCCGTCTTCATGGACAATGTTTTCACCAACATTTGTTGACATCGGAATTTTCATAGGAACAATTGGATTCTTCTTTGTTTTGTTTTTATTGTATGC
>NZ_DATBVQ010000121.1:0-18478 GCF_036515215.1 Flavobacterium sp. | reverse complement strand
TGATAATCAATTGTAAATTTGTTAAAAAAGTTTGAATTTCAATTTTCATAACCCTGAGGTCACGAGTTCAAATCTCGTTCTCGCTACAGACAAACCCTTAAACATCAATTGTTTAAGGGTTTTTTATTGAAATTCATTCCTCACTTGTAAAAAAAAAGAGTGACTAAATGTAAAATACTCCATAGTTATATCTCTGATAATATGAATAATACGCGACCAGACCTCATGTTCAGCGGAACTTTTTATTTTTCTCCTTAAGCAAATAACTATTTCAAAACTATGTATTTTCGCTTTCATATAAAGAAAGAGGTACTCCAATCTGAAAATAAACTGAATTACAAGCAGAACCAAAACAGAAATTTTATAAAAAAAAAATAACGGTCATAAAAGCCGTTAAAAAAACATTACAAACAAAATAATTTACAATTACACGCCAATAATCTGACATCGAACTAATTACTATTGAATATTTATTAGCCTATCAAGTATAAATTCTACATTTCTAATTTGCGACCTAAACATTTCAGAATACATCATGTAATATTATAAAAAATTAGATTTTAGTGCATTGAAAATACAATAAAATAGGTTTGTTTTTAGTCTAAAAAAATAGGTTTTTCCAAAAATAGAGCAAAAACCTGCCCTAAATCACCTTACTTCCTTTTTCTATCAAACAGTATTATAATATTGCGAAGTCTTTCAGTTTTTCATTCGAAAAATTGCCAACTATTTATGACCTCATTAACAATAAAAAAACACCCCTTAAATCTATAAGAAACAAGTGGTGGTTTAAATGAATTATTAACCTACAACTTATACTTCAACAAAGTAGCTACAACCTCATAATATTCTTTTTCAATTTCAAGAAACGAATTATAAGTATTGTTATAATAGTTCAATTCTACAAAGTATTCTAAAACTGAAATTTGACCAGCAGCCAAGGCTTTATCTAAAAGAAGAATGGGGTCAACAGTTTGGTTTATTCTTTGATAATCTTCCAAAATACTTCTCAAGCTTTCATAACGACCATACAATTGCTTAATTTCATAATAATGTTCATTTGAATGTTCTGTCAAAGTACTTTCAGCAAAAGTCATTTTAGCCTTTTGAAGTTTTACGGTGTTTTTACTTTCCCAAAGTGGTAAAGAAATTCCTGTATGAATTCCGTTATACGTCTGACCAAGAATACCCTGATAATGATACCCAACTTCCATTTTAGGCAATGTCAAAGCCTTGCTTACATCCATTTGTTTTTGTACAATAACCTTTTCTTGTTCTAACGTTTTTCTGATGTAATCTTGGGCTTCAATTTCCTTTTCTAACGTTTCAAAATCAGAGATAACAGGAATGTCAAAATAAGAAACATCAACAATAACAAGAGCATTGCCTCCATTTAAACTCGTCAATTGCTCATTAAGTTTAGTAATTGAAGATGTATTGTCTTGAAACTGTTTTTTAATTTCAAGCAATTGTATCTCAGCTTTGTTTACTTCTAAAATAGTACCATCACCCACCTTCAATTTCTTTTTAAAATGAACCAACCATTTTTCAGTAGCTTCTTTTCTTTTAGTTAATGGAAGTTGTAATTTGTTTCGGTAAACCAATTCAATGCAAACTTTTTTAGCTTCTAATAATAAGGCTTGATTGGCCGCTTTTAATTCAAAATCAGCCTGATTAGTGAGCTCTTTTGCCAATTGATTTTTCTTTCCATAAACCGTAGGGAAATCAAAAGATTGCGTAAAAACAATATCGGTTTGGTTTCCTGCATTTGCAGGAGTGCCTTTCAAATAATCATATTCGACTGTAGGATTATATAAAGAATTACCCGTTTTATACTGGATTTTCTTTGCATTCCAATAGTTGGTATTCGCTTCTATGGTCTTGTTATTTTTGGCAATCTCTGTTAGTGCTTTATCAATAGTTGATTGAGCGCTAACAGTACCAAACGATAAAATTGCAAAACCAATTAATAATTTAAATCTCATTTGACGCTTTTTTTCGATTAGATAAATAATACACTATGGGAACAATAAAAATGTTTAATAATGTTGAAGTCAATAAACCACCCAAAATAACTTTTGCCATTGGACTTTGAATTTCGTTCCCTGGCAAATCACTGGCTAGCGCTAAAGGTATCAAAGCCAACCCTGCAGTTAAAGCAGTCATTAAAATAGGACTTAATCTATCTTTTGAACCTTGAATAACAGTCTCGTAAAGTGACAATCTTCCTTGTTCTAAAGTTTCATAATGCGAAACCAATAAAATCCCATTTCGAGTAGCTACACCAAAAAGTGTGATGAAACCAATAATAGCAGGAATACTCAAAATACCACTAGTAAAATAAATACTAAATACACCTCCGATTAAGGCTAACGGAAGATTTAACAAAATGATGGAGGCCGTTTTAACCTTTTTAAATTCCTGATAAAGAATTAAAAAAATAATCAATAAGGAAATAAACGAAGTCAGAACCAATGTTTTTGAGGCTTCAGCTTCAGCTTCAAACTGTCCACCATATTCAATATGATACTCTTCAGGTAATTTCACATCGTCATTTATGATTTTCTGAATATCTGCTACCACACTTTTCTGATCACGACCCGTAACATTTGCCGAAACAACCGTTTTACGTTGTACATTCTCTCGGTTTATGGTATTTGGTCCTGATGTACTAACAATATCAGCTACATAATACAAGGGTATTTTTTTACCATCGTATGTATCAATCAAAGCATTTCTAATATTATCAATTTTACCTTTGTTTGCATCATCAAAACGAAGCATCAAATCAAAGGTTTTGTTGCCTTCATAAATTTCCGACACTTTTTCTCCTGCAAAAGCAACATCAACAAACTCATTGAATTGACCAATGGTAATTCCGTATTGATTTAAAATCTCTCTTTTGGCTTTGATTTGAATTTGCGGAATTTCTACTTGTTGCTCTACACTCAAATCAACTAACCCTTCTACATTCTGAATTTTAGTTTTGATTTGATTGGAAAGCGTAAACAATTTATTCAAATCGGCACCAAAAATCTTTATAGCAATATTGGCTCTTGTACCCGATAGCATATGGTCAATTCTATGTCCAATAGGCTGTCCAATTGTAATGTTTGCACCTGAAACCCCTGCTAATTTCTCGCGAACATCAGCCATAAATTCTTCTCGGCTTCGCTCTTCCAAAGTAAATGGCGCGTCAATTTCGGCCGCATTAACACCTTGTGCATGTTCATCAAGTTCAGCTCTACCAGTTCTTCGAGTAGTGACTTTAATTTCAGGAACACGAAGTAATGTTTTTTCAACTAGCGTCCCTATTTTATTGCTTTCTTCTAATGATATTCCGGGTAAACTTACAGCACTAATTACTAATGAACCTTCGTTAAATTCGGGTAAAAAACTTCTACCTAATTGGCTCATCACTAATAAGGCAACTAAAAATAAGCCACCTGCAACTATCAGTACAACTTTTTTCATTTTCATTGCTTTTTGTAAAGCATTGGTATAACCTTTTTGCAAACGTTCTACCAGCCAACTTTCCTTGTGCTGTTTTAAGAGCATTTTATCACTCGTTAACAAGTAACTCGCTAAAACCGGCGTTAGCGTAATAGAAACTATTAAGGAAGCAAATAAGGCTACGATAAATGCTATTCCAAGTGGAGCTAATAATTTACCTTCCATTCCCGATAAAAAGAATAACGGTAAAAAGGCAACAATAATAATAAAGGTTGCATTAATAACCGAACTTCTGATTTCAAACGAACCGTCAAAAATAACGGTAATTTTATCTTTCTGTTCCGCTTTAGGTTTTAACGCATTTTCCTTGAGTCGTTTAAACACGTTTTCTACATCTATTATGGCATCATCTACTAAATCTCCAATTGCAATTGCCATACCTCCCAAACTCATAGTATTGATGGTAAAACCAAGCCATTTTAAAGTTAATATAGCGACAATTAAAGAGATTGGAATGGCCAATAGAGAAATAAAGGTAGCTCTCCAATTCATCAAGAATAGAAACAATATAATAATAACAAAGACGGTTCCTTCTAATAATGTTTTCTGAATATTACTTATAGAGGCGTTGATAAAATCAGCCTGACGGAAAATTTTAGTATTAATATGCACATCCTTTGGTAGATTCTTTTGGATGTCAGCAATAGAAGCATCTATTGTTTCGGTAAGTTCTAATGTATTGGTTGATGGTTGCTTCATCACGGTCATGATTACAGCTGGTTCTCCATTTAAAGAGCCATCACCAATTTTTAAAGAAGCACCAATTTTAATTTCGGCAACATCTTCTATTTTGATAGGACTTCCTTGCTGCATTTTAATTACAGATTTGCCTAAAGCTTCAATTTCATTAGTCCTGCCAATACCTTTAACAATATATTCGTTATTGTATTCATTCAAAAAACCACCAGACGAATTACCATTAGCTTCTTTACTGGCTTTCAATAATTCATTTAAAGAAACATTATAAAAACTCATTTTTTGGGGAGAAGCCAATATTTGATATTGTTTGTATTCTCCGCCAATAACAACCACTTGAGACACGCCACCAGTCGCTAATAATCGTGGTCGAATAGTCCAATCAGCAATAGTTCTTAAATCAATTTGAGAAGTGGCATCAGCCGTTACACTAACCAACATGATTTCTCCCATAATAGAAGATTGTGGACCCATGGTAGGGTTTCCAACACCTTGTGGCAGTTTTTCCGCTACAGCTGTAATTTTCTCATTTACAATTTGTCTGGCTTTATAAATATCAGTATCCCATTCAAACTCAACCCACACAATTGAAATTCCTGCGGAGGAAGAAGAACGAACCCGTCTTACATTAGTAGCACCATTTACAGCAGTTTCTAACGGAAATGTAACCAGTTTTTCTACCTCTTCTGGAGCCATACCATGTGCTTCAGTAAGCACTACAACCGTAGGTGCTGTCAAATCAGGAAATACATCCACTTCCATTTTAGAAGCAACAACACTACCAAAAATCAACAGTAAAACGGATGCTATCACTACAAAGAAGCGATTCTGCAGTGAAAATTTAATTATTTTATTTAGCATAAGTTATAGATTAATGTTCGTGTCCGTGAGCAGGTAAAGCACCTGATGCACTGGATAATTTGATTTGATAGCCTCCTTTGATAACTACTCTATCACCTTCAGTTATTCCTAACAAAACCTGTATATTAATTCCATCGCTAGCTCCTAGTTTCACTTCTCTTTTTTGAAAGCTTTCCCCACCAGTTTGCACATATACATAAAATAATCCTTGTTCTTCAATTAACGAAGATGTCGGGATTATTAAAGCATCAGGTATCGAGGTAGATTTTAGGTAAACTTCGACAATCGAACCAGGTATAAAATTGCCTGTATTGTCTATTTGAAAAGTTATAGGAATAAATGGAGTTGAAGCAGATGCACTCTTTCCATAAGAAACAATCTTTCCATTTAAGGAAGCAGTATTATAAACTACATCATTTTGTGGTGTTTTAAAATTAGCAGAGCGAATATTTGGTAAACTTCCAAAATTATTTTGAGAAACATTAGCCTGTAGTAATAAATTCTTGTTTTTTGAAATAATGGCTAATGGTGTTCCAGCAGACACAAATTGTCCTCCGGTAACCAAAACATTTTTAACATATCCAGACATTGGAGAAAGCACTCTTTGCCCTTTAGAAGTATAATTTTTTGCTACCGTATTGTACGCCCTTTGAGCATTGTCAAATTGCAATTTTACTTGTTGATGATCTTTTTCCGAAACAATTTTATCAACTACCAATAGCTTTGATCGTTCATAATCGGTTTTAGCTTTTAAATAATTTGCTTTAGCATCTTTAACAGAAGCATCAATATTACTTTCTGTCATATCAGCACCAGTTATAGTAAAAAGAGAACTTCCTGTATTTACAGCAGACCCCACAATGGTATTTTTATCCGAAAAAATAACTACACCACTTGCTTTTGCGGTTATGATCATTTCATCACCTGGAGCAGAAAAAAGTTGACCACTAGTTTTGATTACTGCATTGAAATTTTGCTTTGTTATAGCCATATTAGCAAATTCCACTTTCCAAGCCTGCTCTTTCAAATAAGAGACGTCACCACTTTCTGCGTGTTCAGGTTGTTTGACTAAAGCAGTTTTTTCATCAGGATAAACCACTACATTTTCTATGGTAATTTTATCCGTATAATCTTTAGTTACGATGTCAAAAACTAAAATTCCAGTACCCGCAGTTTTTGGGTTTAATGCCAAACGAAATATTCCTGGTGAACTTGGAGCACTAACAGAATTTTTAATTCCATTATCACCAACGATAAAACTCACAGTAACTTTTGCATCGGTTAAAGCTTTAAAGTTTTCACCTAAAATAGTGAAATGAGCAGCAAATTTTGAAGTACTACCAACAACCAAAGGTTTAAACTCAACAAACAATTCAGTACGATCTGTGTATAGCGTGTAGGCTAATGGCTCAAGTGAAGCAACATTACTTGGCTGTTCTTTATTATTGCAACTTATAAATCCAAACAGAAGGAAAACAAGAAGCGTTATACTTTGTATTATTTTCATATATATAATAGTAAAATTAGATGCCTATAAAAATTAAATTTACGGGCATCTAACAAGATTAATGTTCGTGTTGTTCTTCATTTTCATGGTCATGACCATGTCCATTGTCTTTAGCGACATTATCATTTGCAACTTTAAATTCTTCTTGACTTACCGTTTCGTCAGCATGGTTTTCATGGTCATGACCATCTTCATGTTGATGTGTTCCTTCTGTGTGGTCGTGTCCATGTTCGTCTGTTTTTTTTCCATTACAAGCTGCAAGTAACATTCCTACAACTGCCATTGAAAGCAATAATTTTTTCATTGTTTTTGTTTTAAAGAAATTAGTATATATGAAAATAACTTATAGCCTAGAAAAGGCAATAAGTGTCCTGTAATTCAAATAATGAATAGTTTAGATAAAAAGTGTGGGCGGACCACGAAATTGTAAGGAGTGTAAATGAGGAGAAATAAAAACAAGTGGCTCTTTATTACGTACCACTTCCTTTTTATAGTAATAGCCTATGGAATTGAAGTGCGATGAGATTTCTGCAACTAAAACAATTGAATCAGGAACTTTCTTATTAGTTTTAGAAACATTTTCTAAATGATTATTTGGAAAAAATTCAGAAGAATGATTAAAGTGCGAAAATAATAACGACAAACCATTATCATCAGAATGTTCATCATGATGATGGTGATGCTCTCCATCGTGCTGATGTTCCTGCACATGAGTATGAGGAAACAAGCTATGTCCTAATTGAAGGAAACAAGCTGAAAAAAGAAATACTATGATTATTGATTTCTTGAACATCTCTACAAATGTAAGTGTTTTAATTTAGAGAAAATTATAATGAATGGTATTTTATCTTTGTCTGTTTCAGTAGTTTTTTCGATACAAACATCCCCAGCTGTATTCGAAATGTTCATGTGAAAGTTATGCTCTAATCAAAGTCCTCTGACCTCGAAACAAAATTACTTTCACACAATCTTGAAGTATTTACAAAATAATCTAAAAAAGAATTTTTATTAATTTAATAGTAAAAATGGAAAATCCTTTTGAACTTATTATAGAAAGACTGGAAAGAATTGAAAAAAAAGATGCTGATTTTTAAAATATATGGGGTCAAATTTTAAATCATACTTGGCTTTTTTATCATAAAAACATACCAAAATAAAATCTACCTTTTTGGAGGCATTCGATATAGCTATATCGTGTTTATAATCAGTAATATTCGATAGGAAATCTAGTTTTTAAAGGAGTGAGGAATTAGAGTGAGGAAAACTAAAAAAACTACAAAAATCACTTCGTTATTATTTATAACATACTGATATTCAGCTGTTAATTTATTTTGAAAGAGTGGATTTCAATTTTCATAACCCTGAGGTCACGAGTTCAAATCTCGTTCTCGCTACGAAAACAAACCCTTAAACAGCAATTGTTTAAGGTTTTTTTTTATTGTGTTCCCAAAGAAATTTTTTCCAACCTCATCCTTTGAAATGGCATTTGTTCTCCAAAAAATATTACTGTCGCATTTTATCAAAAAAAGGCGTGCTTTTTTCTTCAACGCATTTAACGGCATATAAATACATTGCCGCGCTCCAACTTTGCCAATTTTGACCTTTGGCCTCCCCGTCTTGTGCTTTAATCCATTCATTAAAACCAAATTTCATATTTTCTGCATTTATGTAGTTGACGGATCTACCATTGTTTTTAGCCGCAGATTCGGTTAAAAAATTCGTTTTTTTTAGGCACTCAGTCAACACTAACAATTTCTTTTCTGCTAAGGCAAACTTTTTTGCCGCGACTAATGCCGCAACATAAAAACCGCATATAAATGGCCAAATACCGCCGTTATGGTACTCACCTGGATTATTAAATACAGCGTATCGATCGTGCCAATCGGGATCGCTCGGATTAGTATATGGGAAAAAATTAGGAGGCAGGTCGACTGCCAATAACCCTCTTTTTTTCATTTCCTCGCATTCAACTTCTATCCACAAAACGATCTTATTTGCCCTTGCGGGGGAAGCCATGCCAGACAAAATCGCAAGACAGTTTCCTAACAAATCAAAACGCTCACTGCTGTATACTTTATACGACCAAAAAGCATAGTAAGGCTTGTGTTTCAATACCAAACCCTCATGTACATGATCGTGAATTATACCCCCAACAATGGTAAAATGACTCATCCCCTTCAATAGTTTTTTGGCCCTTTCAGGTTGATTTAAGATCTTCAAAAAACTATAAGTTAAAACATTTACATACAATCCGTATCCAAGCACCCATTGTTCATCGCGCCAGTCACTAGTGGGTTGCTGGGCAACTAAATACTTATCGTTTGGACTTTGGTATTCCATCCAAACTAACGCTTTTTGAACGGCATCTTTTAGAAAATCGGGTTCGCTGTTTACCTTTCTATAGATACCCACTCCCAATAAAAATAAAGGAGTGGTGTCACTTGCCCCTCTGTCGTCAGAATCGTGAACTAAGGATGAAATATGTCCTCTTTCCGATTGATTTTTAGCCAAAGTCTCCAAAACTTTCCTAATGCTTTTTAATAATTCTTCATTTTCAGAAACGGCAATTCCAAGAATTGAAATCAACAGATCGCGGGTATAGGGTTCCGGATAACCCCAGCCCGCAGTTCTGGGAAGTCCTTGAAACGGGCCGTGCATGTTGTGCAAAAGAGCCTCGATTGCCGCTTTTTTTGCCGCCTCAATCGCCGAAGTATATTGAGAATTAAACATCGAAATTTAATTTATACCTAATTTGCAATTAATTATTTCTATAAACTTTTGGGCAACAATTTTATAATCAAAATTTTCTACTACTCTTTTTCTGCCCGCTCTTCCCATTTTTTGTCTCAATTCTCCATCATTCATTAAGGCAGATAAGCCCGTGGCAATATCTTGAATATTCGCTCTATAATCCACGGTTCGAGGTTCCTTAAATTTGACTTTATAATTGTTTTCAAATCCCGATTCATCGCCAAGGATTACTTCATTAACGACTATTCTTTTCGCCACATTGGCTAAAAATGCGGTTTCGCCATCAATTAAGGTATCTAACATTCCCATTGCTTTAATGCCAATAACAGGCCTTTCGCAAGCACCCGCTTCTATTTGAGGCATTCCGAACCCTTCTAATCGAGATGGGGCAGCATAAATGTCACAGGCAGCAATAAGGTAAGGGATAAAATTCCGAGAAATCGTGTTGGTTGCATAGGTAACGTTTTTTTCAATACCCAAATCGGATGCCATTTTCAGATCCTCGAGGTTTTGCGCTTTTGTTCGTTGTTGGGGCCAAACTTTGCAAACATATTTCCAATCGGAGGCTTTATTGTCAATCATTGCCAAGGCTTGCATAACTTCCTGAGCTCCTTTGGATGCGCCATCTCCCCCAATGGTTAAAATCATCAATTGATCGGGCGAAATTCCCAAAGATTTACGGACAGCCTGAATTTTGGGATGGCTTTTATCGTATGACCTGAACGAATTCGTATCGCAACCCACAGGTAAAACCTCTATTTTATCCCCATTAATTCCGTCTCTAACATACATTTCTTTTACCCAATGTGAAGTAACTAAAATAAGAGGGAGCGCATTTAAAACATCCTGATAATTGGCAATATAACCATCGGCCACTAACCATGGGACAGCTTGAAATCCGAATTTCTGCGGGTGTAAAACCAACTGCGGAGTATGACCCCAGTAGCCAATCCCCACAACTACATCGGGTTGAAACCAGCGGTAGTACCACTCTTTTTCTTGATCAGATTCAAAATGAACTGCGTGGGCATCAACGCCTAATTCTAACAAGCCTTTGTATAACAGGTCGCCTTGAGTTGCCAATCCGCCAGGTGGTGGCGGATAATCGTATAGTACCAATACTTTCATAAATATAATTTTTATACTAATTACTCGAAAATTCAATCGCATCCTTAGTGTTTTTGAAAATCCAAAATGCTTCCGCCTTTGGTGTTGTTCTTGCTTCCCAACTATTTTTATCGAAACCATAAGTTTCGGTTATTAAGCTATATTTCTTTATCCAAATTTCGTTTTTAAGTGTTTCGAGACAGGAAGCGTTTTCCATTGCCCTTGGAAAATATTTTTTATTTCCGTCTTCGTAGGCGAAAGTCCAAAGCTCATTTGCGGCAATTTTACCGTTGTTCCAAAGCATAATCACGGCTCGACTTACTTCCTCATGTCTTAGGTGTTTCGTGTATTCCCCCTTTGGACTATGGGTTATTATTAAATCAAAATGTCTTTTGGACAGTAAGTCCAATATTGTTTGTTCAACTTCTGCATTCTTCAAGGGCTTTTGTTCCGGTCCATCATCAAGATTGCCCATTATTCCCTGTGCATTTAAAATTTTTAAAACCTTGCGAAATTTAGATGCGCGATTTTTATCGTTTTTTCGGCAAAGACTAATAATAAAACAGTTCCATTGGGGATTATTCAATATAGTTCCGCCCGCCCAAAGGGTTTCGTCATCGGGATGTGCGACTATCACGGCGACCGATCTGTTAGCTTCAGCATCCATTTTTTTAAATTGTTAATTAAAAATCTGTGTACCCGCATATTTTATTCTTATTTAACTGTATACTAACACTTTAACCCTGTTAAAAGTAATGAAAAAGTAAGGATATTTTCGTTTTTTTCGCAACTATTTAAGCATTAATTCTGTCCCGCCTAAAATGTGAATTATCCACAATTTTTTATAAATCAAACCGAATTTTTCAAGAAGGTCAATTTGCAGGCTTTGCAGACCATTAGGTAGGATGAAAATAAACCATCAAACCATTGTCCATTGGTTTGTGTTATCAAAAAATTATTTTTTATAAAAATTAACTTACTTTTTTTTAATTTTTGTGCGTTTCATCGATTATATGTGCGTTTTGTCGGTTTTAAAATCAATTTCAAGTACTTTTATTGTTCCCCAAGCTTCGTCATAATAACATCTAGCCTAAACGACTATGAGAAAACACTACTTTAAAAACATACTTTTAGATTTACCTCGCGTACTAATCTCATTATTATTTTTGACCCTATCTTTTAATGCTGAGGGACAAACAGTAACAACGCCACAAGTCAATTTCTTGCAAAGAACCTCTTCAATCCCACCTTCCCAACCAATATATAATGTAAAAGGTGATTTTACCATGCTAGGCAATACCAACCTAACTCTCGTTAATTATGGAACTGGCACTAATAATGAAGGAAATCCCATGAAGTATGTTGACATTGATGGCGATGCGAATACTTGGAATTCATCAATGGCAACGCTTGAACTCTCAAATTCTGGAGAGAATGGAGCAAACCCAAATTGTTCAACAGTCCTTTTTGCAGGTTTGTATTGGACTGGAAAATCAGACGATGCTGATACTTTTGTTGCATCAAAACAGGTTCAAAACGGCACGCAATCTATTAATAACACGAGTACTTTTTCTAACGGAAGCGCCATAACAAATACAAATTATAGCTTAAACACTAGCAGACAGTCTGAAGGTGGTGGTAATTTTAGTCCCGTTTACACCTTTACAGGTAACGGAAATACGTACGTATTTAATTATACAAATAGCTCTACCGTTACCCTCTCCGTAAATGGAGGAGCATTAGCAAATATACCTATATCTATAGCTATTTCTGGAAGTACGGCAACTGCAACACTTACTACTCCATACATTGTAAATGACGGAACAGTTTCATTAAAAATCAACAATTTAATAAGAAACACATCTAACAGTCTGAACAACTCAGATACACAAACATATTCAAAGGCGACAGTAAATGTTACCGGTACCATCCCCACATACGCAACAGCGACAAAAAATTATGACAAAAAAGTAGTTTCTTTAAAAGGTCCTGGAGCTACCGCTTATACAAATATAACAGCAAAACCTAACGGTGCCAATTCTAGTGTGCTTTTTCCCGGAGCCGCCCATAGTGGGATTTTCATTGGTTACCAAGAAATAACCGATTACGTTAAAACGCATGGTCCAGGAGCCTATACGGTTGCTGATGTGGCTCTGAAGGAAGGAACTAATGCTAGTCCGGGATTTTCGGGTGGATGGGTTATGGTTGTTATTTACGAAAACCCTCTCATGAAAAGTAGGGCGGTAACCCTTTTTGATGGGTATGCTTATGTAAACGGACAACTTGCAGGTGGTGGGGAGTATGGAACGATTCCAATATCTGGATTCACAACGGTGGATTCTGGGCAAGTGAATATGAAGTTGGGCGTTATGGCAGCCGAAGGAGATGTTGCCACAAATTCAGGAACTGATTATCTGGCCGTTCAAAAATTGAACGCAGATCCAGCGGTTTATAATGCCACCAACTATCAAACGTTAAACCATAACGGAAATACAATTGATAACTTTTTCAATTCGTCAATATTCCCCGTCCCTACTGTTGGAAATAGCAACCCTATTTTACAAAACAATACGGGAGTCGATTTTAGTATGTTTACCGTCCCGAATAACGCTAATTCAGTTATAGGCAACAATCAAACCTCCACCACTTTTCGATTTGGTTCCACTTATGAAGTATACACTATTTTCGGTTTTGCCATGTCAGTTGATTCCTATGTGCCAGACCCAGAAGGACTGATAAGCGTCACGTCAATTAATAATGTTCCCAACCCCCCTGTTTTAAATGTATCCCCTGGGCAATCCATTAATTATTCGCTCAATATCACTAATGAAGGTACTGAAGCCACAGATAACACCATAATTTCGATCCCTATTCCCGCGACGGCAATTTTCAACGCCGGAGGGACTATTACATATAATACCTACAACGGGTTTACAACTGCTGGTGTTCCTTATTTTGACGCAGCAACAAATAAAATCATTTGGAATTTGGGGACATTGCCCATAACAGCCAATCATCCCGAGTACATATATGCCGATTTAAGCTTTAACCTTGATGTTACAACCGACTGTGACATAATATTAAGTGCCGGTTGTAGCCCCGAAGTCTCTTTAGAAACGGGAACGATAGCAGGAACGGGAGCCATATCAGGAACGCCATTCACGAAATATTTTTTTCAAGGTTATGATGATAGCACTTGCCAAAAGCCAATTGATGGATCAATTAAAGTAGCCATAGATGCAACTTCTTGCTTGTCCAGTATCGCGGGCCCCGATCAAATTGCCTCTTGTGGAGGTGAATCTGCAACATTGGCGGCATCAAATGCTCAAGCAGGCGTTTGGTCAATTGTTAGTGGTCCCGCTGGCGGTGGCGAAATTTTTTCGAACAGTGCTAGCCCTTCATCAGGATTCTATAGTCCTAATCTCGGAGTGTACATCTTGCGATGGACTACAAGCTGCTCGACCACCGATGACGTTACGGTAACTTTTGTGAATTGTAACATTTTGAATTTTGACGGAATTGACGACAACGTCACTTTTAAAGACAACTACAGTTTGAGTTCCGGTTCATTCAGCGTTGAAGCCTGGGTAAAATCGAATGAGACAAATGGGAATAAACAAACTATTTTTTCCAAACGACTTGGCACAAGCATTACAGACGGTTATGATTTAAAATTAGTAAATAACATTATCTCTTTTAACTGGGATAATGGAAATACAATAGCTTCAAACTTTGCCATTAATACGGATAGATGGTATCATATTGCCGTAACTTTTAATGGCACAAGTTATAATTTATACATTGATGGAATACCTGTACACGATGCTGTTACAGGAGTTAATCCCATTTTAAATAATAACGCTAATTGTATTTTAGGAGCCATGGATCAAAGTAGTGGCATTCCATTTAACTATTTTAATGGGTGGATGGATGAACTTCGTATTTGGAAAGTGGAATTGACAGTTGACCAAATTCGACAAATGATGAACCAAGAAATCTTAAATAATAGTGGAAATGTAAAAGGCGCTATTGTACCATTAAATATTCCCGCACTAACTTGGGCTAATTTAGATGGTTATTATCAAATGAATGAAGCGACGGATATACTGAATGGTTATGTCTTGGGAAAAGCATCATCAGTTATAAACGGAAAATTAAGAAATATAGGTACCCAACAACCCGAAACAGCACCATTGCCTTATACGTCAAGAATTAGTGGGCAAGACTGGTCTCAGGATGATACTTGGACCAACTACCCTGTTTGGGATGTTCCCAATAGCTTAGCAATCGACGGGACTACAAGAATAGACTGGAATATTGTTAAAACGGATCATAACATAAGCTCAATCGGAAATAAAACTGTTTTGGGCCTATTGGTTAACAGTAACATGATAACTGCAGGAAATGATTCTAAAATTGAAGTTTCACACTATCTAAAACTGGACGGACAAATAGATTTAGTTGGGAAATCGCAGTTGATACAAACCGAGGGAAGCATATTAGACGTAAACAGCGCTGGATCGATCGAAAGGGATCAGCAAGGACAATCAAACAAATACAATTACAATTACTGGAGTTCACCTGTCAGTCCAGTGAATACAACTGCGAACAATACCAACTATACCGTAGGCGGCATTTTAAAAGACGGAAAAAATCCTGAATTACCAACAACAATTAGGTGGGTTGGAGGCTATGACGGCTCGCCTACTACTCCCATCAGCTTAGCGCGGTATTGGATTTACAAATTTGATAATTATTCAAATGCTTATGCAAATTGGGCTCAAATAGGCGAAACAGGCTCATTACGTGTAGGTCAAGGTTTTACCTTAAAAGGAAGCGGAGCTTCAGGAACAACTCAAAACTATACTTTTATCGGCAAACCAAACAATGGAACAATTGCGACTAATAGCGTTGGTGCCGATCAACTGCTGTTAACCGGTAATCCCTATCCGTCAGCATTGGATGCCGATGCATTTATAACCGACAATTCGGCTTCTATCGATGGAACATTATATTTTTGGGAACATTACACAACCAATACCACGCACATTCTAAGGGCCTATCAGGGCGGTTATGCCGAGAGAAACCTTACGGGCGGAGTTCCTGCTACCTCAACAGGGGTAGATTTCATTAGTGGATTAGGCTCTACCACGAAAGGGATTCCAAATCAATTTATTCCTGTTGGACAAAGTTTTTTTGTAAGTGGAAAAATTGGATCCACTTCGACAGCAATTACCTATGATAACAGTCAAAGAGGGTTTGTTAAGGAAAATGAAAGTACTTCTAACTTGATGTTCAAAACGAAATCCGGCAAGGACAGCTATTGGAATAACAATGAAAGTGATAAAGTGACAAATAATAATTATCAAAAAATTCGTTTAGGATTCGAATCCAGCAATACTGCACACCGTCAAGTTTTACTGGGCTTTATGAATGAAAAAGCGACATCTGGAATGGATTATGGTTATGATGGGATTAATTTTGATGAATATCCAAATGATATGTATTTCATATGTGGTAAGAATCACTTGGTCATTCAAGGCGTAGGTTCATTTGACAAAAATCAAAATTATCCTATTGGCGTAAAAGCAGTTACCGAGGGAAAAGTAAAATTCATGATTGACGGGCTTGAAAATTTCGACAAAAATAAAGAAATATTTATATACGACTCGGAAAACGATAGCTATAACGATATCCGAAAAAACCAATATGAAGTTTTGATTTCCGCTGGTGAAAACAAAGATCGATTTTCACTATGTTTTAAACAAAAAACAAAAAAAGAAAAGGAAGAGAAAGGGCCAAAAGGAAATGACGAATCAGACGATATAAATATGATGCATCTTCAGAAAAAAAATGTTTTTGAAATCAACAATAAATCAACTGCTACAGATGTTCAAAAAGTAACTTTATACAACATGAACGGCCAGCTGATTGCAACATGGGAGATTGAGGATCAATCGCAACAAAACATCCAGCTACCTATTAAGAGTTTAAGTTCCGGTATTTATATTGCAAAAATTAATACCTCTGAAGGAGAACTGAATAAAAAAATTATAATCCCATAAAAACCAAGTACTACGATTTTAAAAAGACAGAAAACTGCCCCCAAAAGGCAGTTTTTTTTTGCTTTTGAGCGAACCTAATTTGCAAGAAAAAAGAAACCAATTTTGTTAAAATAAGCAGTTCATCGGCCGATAAAACGAGTTCATCGGAAAAAAGCAATTACGGGCCAAAAATAACAGTTAAATGCTTAATTTTAAGGCAGATAAGCCAAAATTCATATTTCGCATTAGAAAAACATCTTTCGACCACTATAACAAAATTATACAAGCCGATTCCCCTTTTTTAATGGAAATATTACACCTATAATAAATATTATTTTACTTATAAAATCAACTTAGTTCCAACCACCTGAATTTTATAAGAATATTAATTATTTGATTTTAAAGTGTTAATATTATGAAAAAAAATTACTTCTTTATAATTCTATTGTTCCTAAGTGCTCTTTATAGTTTTGGTCAAAATACTGGTGATTTTCGATCATATACTAGCGGTGCTTGGAACTCTTTTGGATCTTGGGAAACTTGGGATGGTATTTCATGGGGTCCCACATTATCATATCCAGGCGAAAATACAGGAACTTATAATGTCACTATCCTAACAGTACATAGCATTACAATTGCATCTGATTTTTCTACTTTTTCAATGGGTACTGTGATTGTTAACGGGACATTGATTTTAGGAGATGGTACATCAAATCAACATAATACTACATTATCTACAACATTACTTACTATAGGCTCGACAGGAATACTAACATTTTCAGGTCCAAAAGTAAAATTAACTTTACCAGATTCTAATGCTGTTTTGATAATACAACCCTCTGGAATTATAAATGGTAGTTGTACCAATAATGATGAAATTTTTATAGGCACTAAAAAATATGCCAATTGCGTCGGTTCTGGACCTAACATTTATTCCTTCGGTGATATCCTTAATGCTGGTGGAACATTTAATGCTGTAATCAATACTCCTTCATCTGATCCATATGTAGCTGAAGCATGTTCACTTGTTTCATTAGAAGGCGGATACAATGGAACTGTCTCTGGAACCATTAATTACAAATGGTTCCTAAGAGATCCTGACAACAACGTTACAACCCTAAGTACTAGTACAGCTGCTAATTTTACACCTACAATACTAGGTGAATATTTAGTTTCTTTTGAAGTAACTTCAGTTTCTGATTCATCGACAAATTTACAAACTCTAACTATTAATGTTGGTGATACGACAAAACCAATAATTACTTTAACAGGAGAAAATCCACAAGTATTGCAGGCTTGTTCTTCTTATGTAGAATTAGGAGCAACAGCAAGTGACGGTTGCCTGGCTTTAGGAGCTGTTGCAATAAATTCAACGGCAGTCAATATGAATGCCGTGGGTTCATACATAGTAACCTACAACATCACGGATGCGAAGACCAATGTAGCTACCCAAGTCACCAGAACGGTAGATGTAACAGACAATAACACAATTATTTTATCATCAGCAGTAGGCACAGATGCACAAACCAAATGCATTTCTACTCCAATTATAGATATAACTTATGCAACAACCGAAGCAACCGGAGTAACTTTCAGCGGTTTGCCTGCAGGAATAACTGGATCTTGGGCAGCAAACGTTGCAACAATCACAGGTACTCCAACAGCAAGTGGAACATTCAACTATACAGTAACTTTAACGGGGGGTTGTGGGACTATAACCGCTACTGGTTCTATCACGGTGACACCCAATAACACAATTGTCTTATCATCGGCAGTAGGCACAGATGCACAAACCAAATGCATTTCTACTCCAATTATAGATATAACTTATACAACAACCGAAGCAACCGGAGCAACTTTCAGCGGATTACCAACGGGAGTAACAGGTAACTGGGCGGGAAATGTAGTAACCATCAGCGGTACACCAACAGTATCAGGTGCTTTTAATTATACAGTAACAACAACGGGGGGTTGTACAACACCTGCGGTAACAGCGGCA
>NZ_DATBVQ010000120.1:0-6941 GCF_036515215.1 Flavobacterium sp. | reverse complement strand
GATGGGGCGCAAGCCGTTCCGCACGTTAAACCGGATGTTCAGGCTTTGGATTGTGATTTTTACGTTTTTTCCGGACACAAAATGTGCGGTCCAACGGGAGTCGGAATTCTGTACGGAAAAGAAAGCTGGCTGAACAAATTACCACCCTATCAAGGTGGAGGCGAAATGATCAAGGAAGTGACTTTCGAGAAAACAACTTATGCCGAATTGCCACATAAGTTTGAAGCGGGAACGCCTAATATTGCTGGAGGAATCGTTCTTGGAACTGCCGTTGATTACATGAATTCCGTTGGTTTTGAAAACATTCAAAAACAAGAATTAGAATTGTTGGAATACGGGACAAAACGATTGTTGGAAATTGAAGGTTTGAAGATATATGGTACGGCAGCAACAAAAACTTCCGTAATTTCGTTTAATATTGACGGAATTCATCCCTATGATATTGGTACCATTATTGACAAATTGGGAATCGCGGTACGAACCGGCCACCATTGCGCGCAACCGATCATGAATTATTTCAAGATTCCAGGAACCATAAGGGCCTCGTTCTCTTTCTATAATACCAAAGAGGAAATTGATGCCATGGTGGAAGCCATTAAGAGAGCAAAAACAATGTTATCCTAATACTTAAAATATGAAAATACTATCCTTATTGTTCCTAAGCCTTTTTCTGGGAAAAGGTTGTTCCGATCACCAGCAACAGGACATCGACACTGCCGTGATTGAATATGTGGCCAACTCGAGAGGGTTTTACCAAAAAATCACCGTGGAAAAACAAACCGTTACGGTTTCTTCAGACCGAAGCGGTAAAGAGAAAACCGTTCCGACAAAAATTTCGGATGACGACTGGAATGATTTGGTGAACTGTTTCAAAAAGGTAGAATTGGATAGTCTGCCAAAATTAAAAGCGCCTACAGAAAAACGTTTTTATGACGGCGCTGCAATCGCCAATTTGAAAATTACCTATAAAGACACAGTCTACGAGACTAGCAGTTTTGATCACGGTTTTCCGCCAAAAGAGATCAAGAAATTCGTAAACAGAATAACATCATTTGCAAAAAAAAATAATGAAAATTAAGGACATACAAGAAGAAATCGTAGGCGAATTCTCCATGTTTGACGACTGGATGGAACGTTACGAATACATCATCGAATTAGGGAAGAATCTGCCCTTGATAAAAGAAGAATTCAAAACAGAAGACAACTTGATCAAAGGCTGTCAGTCGAAAGTGTGGCTGCAAGGCGAGCAAAACGATGACAAAATAGTCTTCACGGCCGATAGCGATGCGATATTGACCAAAGGGATTATCGCGATATTGATTCGGACATTTTCCAATCAAAGCGCAGCGGATATCCTAGAGGCCGACATGGGTTTTATCGACGAAATCGGACTGAAAGAACATTTGTCACCGACTCGCGCAAACGGATTGGTTTCGATGATAAAGAACATTAAAATGTATGCTTTGGCATTCAATGCGAAAAATTAAATTCAACATATAAGTCATATAAGCAAATTAAAAACTTACATGACTTATATGGTTAAAAAAATGCAATAATCATTAAAACAGAATAAAACTAGAATAAAAATGACACAAGAAATAGACACCAACGAATTAGGGGAAGCAATCGTAAAAAAATTAAAAACAATTTATGATCCTGAAATCCCAGTTGACATTTACGAATTAGGATTGATATATGACGTCATGGTCAACACGGAATACGAAGTAAAAATTCTGATGACCCTAACCTCCCCTAACTGTCCCGTGGCAGAAAGTTTGCCGAGAGAAGTCGAAGAAAAAGTAAAATCAATCGAGCACGTAAAAGACGCTGAAGTGGAAATCACTTTTGACCCGCCATGGAGCAAAGACTTGATGAGCGAGGAAGCGAAATTAGAATTGGGAATGCTTTAAAAAAAGTGTTCAGTGTTCAGTATTCAGTGCACAACTGATCACTGAACACTGATTACTGATTACTGATTACTAAAAATATGGAAGAAATTGTAAATAAAGTGGCCAATAGTGCCCTGGAAGTATTCGATCTTGAAGATTACTATCCAACGGGTACGCGTGCTCAAATAGACATTTCGCAATGGCTGTTAGAGGGTTTTTTGCTGAAAGAAAAAGACTTTAGGGAACACCTCAAAAATCACGACTGGACGCAATACCAAGATCAATTTGTAGCCATCAATTGCAGTACGGATGCCATAGTTCCTGCCTGGGCTTCCATATTGGTCGCCATTCAAGTAGCGCCGTTTGCGAAGAAAGTTGTTAACGGGAACATAGAAGATCTGGACGCTGCCCTTTATGAAGAGATACTGGCCAAAATCGATTATTCAGTCTACGCCAATAAAGCGATTATTATCAAAGGCTGCTCCAGAAAACCTGTGCCTATGCGCGCCTATGTTCTGGCGGCGCATAATTTGCAACCCTTTGCCAGAAGCATCATGTATGGCGAGGCTTGTTCCGCGGTTCCCTTGTACAAGGCGAAAAAATAGATTCCCTAAAAACACAAGAACATGAAAAAAACTTTACTTTCTTTCGTATTCCTATTGACCATAGTCTCCTTAAGCGCTCAGGAGATTGCAAATGACACCACGAAATTGTGGACTAAAGAAGGAAACATATCCTTGCTTTTTAACCAATCCGCCTACAACAAGCAATGGCTTGGCGGCGGAACATCAAACATCGCGGGGAATTTCAGCCTGAATTATGACTTCAACTATAAAAAGGACGATGTCGTTTGGGACAACAAATTCATTGCGGCCTACGGTTTGACAAAAATAAAAGGGGACAACAAAATAGCCAAAACGGACGACCGACTGGAACTGAATTCGCTTTGGGGTAAAAAGGCCAAAGGCGATTGGTACTATTCGTTGTTTTTCAATTTTAAAACCCAAATGGATTCCGGTTATGATAAAGACGACGTAAAAATTTCGCATTTTTTCTCCCCTGCTTATACTCAATTTGGACCGGGAATGCTATGGAAAAAAAGCAATAACCTAAGTGTCAACTTTTCTCCAGCTACCGCTAAACTGATTCTCGTTCACGAACATTTTACTGATTTCGGACCATCGTTTGGCGTATTGCAGGGCGACAGTTCGCGTTTCGAGTTTGGAGCCAGCATTTCGGCTAATTATAAGTTTAGCGTGATCGCTAACGTAACCATTGAGAACCGTTTGAATTTGTATTCTAACTATCTGGACGATCCGCAAAATGTGGATATCGATTACCAAATGAATTTGGTGATGAAAATCAACAAATACCTTTCGGCAAACGTGGCATTGAGAACGATATACGATGACAACTCCGTGCAAGCCGTTCAGGTAAGTGAAGTTTTCGGAATTGGAGTGAATTATGGTTTCTAAAAACCAACCAAAATTTGAAATTCATCAAAAGGGCTTTTTATTTATTATGCAACTCTTAAAATCTTTTCCATCTTTCTGCCTTTCGCCAATTCGTCTACCAACTTGTCCAGATACCTGACTTTTTTGGTTAATGGGTTTTCAATTTCTTCTATCCTGTAGCCGCAAATGGCTCCTGTTATCAAGTTACTGTTGGGGTTCAATTTGGCTTTGTTGAAGAACGTTTCAAAAGTTACTTTCCCCTCAATCAGTTCTCGGATTTTTTTGTCATTAAAGCCCGTCAGCCACTCAATTACTTGATGCAACTCTTCCCTTGTCCTCCCTTTGCGCTCGACTTTCGCCAGATAGTGCGGGTAAACTGACGCAAAGGTCATTTTTGCCATTCGCTCATCATGTTCGGGTGTTGTCTTCATGCTATTATATTCTTTCTAATTTAAAATGAAATAAAAAATGGTGCATCGCTAGTTTAAATTTGTCTTTTAAAGGTGTCAACCGCAAGTGCTGCATTTGTCCTACCTCTGGTGCTCGTCTGCGACGAGTACCTACTTACTTGTGTGAACAAAACGAAGCGTTTGCAACGCGGCTCATAGAGACAGCTTACCATAAAGGTTCGATATGCACATTACAAAAAACAGCATTATCTTCTTCGTAATTCCTATAACTACTATTTACATAATCTCTTTCGTGATAAACAATTTCTGCTTCAACAGGATTATAATGTATATAGTTTACACGCTGCTCAATTTTTTCCAAAGTATCTAATAAAATGGGATGAAAACCATCTTGCCATAATTTATAATTTGTAGCCCTTCCTGATTTTTGAGCTTCATAACTAAATTTTCGTAATAACCATTCTCGTCTGCTCTCAGGATGTTCCTTAATAGCTTCTACTAATTTTTTTGATGTGAATTTTTTAAAATCTCGAATCACATTTTGCAATTCACCATCAAATGCAGTTACAATCAAATGAATATGACTGGTCATATATACATAGGCATGTACACTCAAACCTTTTTCCTTGATGCAAAAATTTAAGGATTCATCTAAGATATTATAATAAATAGGTCGTGTGAATAAATCTACCCAGTCGACAATTGTTATCGTAATAAAAGTTGGTACGGTACTATCGATAACTTTGTATTTCTCAGACATTTTTTTTTAATAAATTGATTTTAAGAAACTATACTATAAATCAGACGTATGCTTGTCTAAGATACTACTGTTTTGGTCATCCGCGTTGCAAACGCTACAATTTGTCTTTTCAGTTTAAGTAGGTACTCGTCGCAGACGAGCACCAGAGGAATTAAGCCAATTGCCCAAATCCGTTGTAGTAGCTGTTACCAGCAGTAACTATGGATTAGTAAATTTTATTTTAGTCTTGTTAGGTTTTGGAATTGCTCTTTCGAGTGTGTCTTTATTTATGCAAAAATCAGCATATCCATTTCTTTTCAATTTAATTTTTGACGATGCTATAATTGAATGATTTTTATCTTTCGATTTTCTAATTAATTCTTTGAACAGATTAATTGAAGCAGAATATTTCTTGTTTTTTTCTATTTCATTAAAATAGAAAGATAATACCTTGCCATTTCTATATTCAATTTTGATTCTTATAATTGGATAATCATCAATAGAAATTTTTGTTGAATCTCTTATGTGTTTAAAGTATTGCTCGTCAAAATTTTTTGTCTGATTTGATAATTCTTTTATGTAATCAGTTTCAATTTCCGTTTTATAGTAAGTGAATATTTCCTCTTGTTTTTCAATCAGAACATTTTCATTTTTGTTTATTTCCGCATATAGTATGGGATTTATTTTTATGTTAGGTTCTTCTTCAAGCCACCAATATTGATATGACATTATTTCGATCTTATCAATTTCATCTTGCTTTGGAGAACAACTCAAAAATATAAAAGTCACTAAGATAATGAGTCGTTTCATCTTCACATTTTTGGTTGTTATTGCTGGTAACTAGCATATATGTATGACAAAATCATACAAAGCCACCCAACTGAGGGTAGATAGGTCTGACAAAGGTCAGACTTTGTTTATTCTCAAATATATTGCTTTTTTTCTTACAAATTGTGCGGAAAAGCACATAAACCATTAATCCCCAAGTCTCGCATGAAGGGTGGCAGCGGAAATCCTCCCGATTTTTCTTCGGGAGATGGCAGCGTACAGCCTGACGCGGCCGCAACGCAGTGGAGGCTGGGGCATGCCCAAAAAAAATCCCTGATGACAATATCAAAAGGGATTGGGTATTATATGTTTTAGGGGAACTTAGAATTAATCTATCGTTTCCTCTTCCTTGTCTTCTTTCTCCACGGCGTCCTTGTAATCAGGATAGAGAAACTTGTTGTAAGGGAAACGGGTGATGTGAATGTGCCTCACCGCTTCGTACAATCGCTCCCTGAATTCCTCGAAATTCTCCTTGTTTGTTGCCGAAATGAACAGGGCGTTTTGTTCTCCCACACGGCTCATCCAGGTGGATTTCCACTCTTCGAGCGTGAAATGCCTTGGCGTTTTTTCGGTCATCAAATCGTCGTCGTCAATGGTCAGAGGCTTGTAGGCGTCAATTTTATTGAAAACCATGATAACGGGTTTGTCGTTGGCCTTGATGTCCAGTAAAGTCTGGTTTACAGATGCGATATGATCCTCGAACTCGGGATGCGAAATGTCAACTACGTGCAGCAACAAATCGGCTTCGCGAACCTCATCGAGCGTACTCTTGAAGGAATCCACCAGTTGCGTTGGCAGTTTCCTGATAAAACCTACGGTGTCAGAAAGCAAGAAAGGCAGGTTTTTGATCACTACTTTTCGAACGGTGGTGTCCAAGGTCGCAAAAAGTTTGTTTTCGACAAAAACGTCGCTTTTCCCGATGGCGTTCATCAATGTCGATTTCCCCACATTGGTATAACCAACCAAAGCAACACGAACCATAGCACCACGGTTGCCGCGTTGCGTACCCATTTGCTTGTCAATGGCTTTAATTTTGTCTTTTAATAAGGCGATCCTGTCGCGAACGATACGTCTGTCCGTTTCGATCTCGGTTTCCCCAGGTCCACGCATTCCGATTCCCCCTTTTTGACGCTCGAGGTGAGTCCACAATCCAGAAAGTCGAGGCAGCAAATATTGGCACTGGGCCAGTTCTACCTGCGTTCTTGCATAGGAAGTTTCGGCACGTTGCGCAAAAATATCAAGGATAAGGTTTGTTCTGTCGAGGATTTTACACTCTTCGATTATTTTGGAGATATTTTTTTGTTGTGAAGGGGATAGCTCATCATCAAAAATTAAAGTCGAAATACCGTTTTCTTTTACGAATTGGTGAATCTCCTCAATTTTTCCTGTTCCAACAAAAGTTTTGGGATTAGGGCGTTCCATTTTTTGAGAAAAACGTTTTACCACTTCTCCGCCCGCCGTGTAAGTCAAAAATTCCAGCTCATCGAGATACTCTTTTAATTTCTCTTCGCTTTGATTTTGGGTCACAATGCCGACGATGGCCGTTTTTTCGAAATTTATTGTTTCTTTTTCTAACATAACTTTGAATAAGTCACAAATTTAATCAATTGTGGGCGACTTA